>NZ_JBHUDX010000114.1:0-42310 GCF_042678285.1 Streptomyces caeni | reverse complement strand
AAGCCCCCGCGCGCAGGCGATCTACCAAACTCCTGATCCGAACTCCAGACAGGACCTAGTGCCAGTCGATCCGTACCGTGGTGGGATCGAACGGACGCCTTCCTGCCTTGCCAGGTAGGAGCGTGATCTTCATGAGCGTGTCGACCACAGCCCGCCGCCGGTCCAAGGGAAGAGCGTCCCACGCCCTCGCAACGAAGTCCGCACGCTGCACGGCACCCGCGATATCGGACCCCGGGATCAAGTCCTTGAGCACGAAGGCTCGCTGCGGGTGCGTCATCTGCGCCTCGACCTCATCCAGCCTCGCCCGGAGCCGCTCATTGCTGTCGAGGTACTGCTTTCTGGTCTTGCGGTCGTTGTCGTAGTCGTCCTGGTTCTCGTCGAGCTTCGCCCGGAGCGTGGTCGCCTTCCGCTGGAACTCCCTCAGCTCCGGCACGTCCTCGCTCAGCAGCAGATCCGCAGCGTCCGGCCGCGCGAGACGCTGGATCACCACGCCGTACGGCTTTCGCCGGTTGGTGTCAGGGATCAAGGACCGGTCCGTGCCGGCGATCAGGGTGTCTATCGGGTCGGCCTTGCGCTGGAGATGCTTCACGCCTCCGGAGCACTTGTAGACGCGCTCCGACGGGCGGTCCCTGTAGCCGCGCTGCGCGCTGGTGACCTTCGTGCCGTCCATGCACACTCCGCAGAGCGCGAGGCCGGACAGGAGCCACTTGCGGGCGGGTCCTGGGCTTGTCTTGCGATCCCCGTCCGTCAGGATGGTCACGGCCGATCGCCATACGACTTCGTCGACGACCGCGGGCCACTTGCCGGGATACGGAGCGCCGCGGTAGTGCCGGATTCCGGCGTACCGCTCGTTCAGAAGCATGCCGCGCACGGCGTTGTGCGACCACGCCTTGCCGTTCCGGTTGAGGATGCCTCGCTTGTTGAGGTCGGCGGCGATGCCGGAGAGCGTGGCGCCGGCGAGCAGCGCGTGAAAGCACGCTTCGACCTCGGACGCCTCCGCGGGCACCAGCTCCATGCCGTCCGCCGTGTATCCGAAGCACCGTGGCCCGGTTGGGGGCTCGCCCCGCTCGACGCGCTGCCGCATCTCACGCTGTTCTCGCTCGGACATCTGTTCCACCTCGAAGGTGTCGACCTCGCCCAGCAGCCCGGCCAGGAGGCGACCCGAGGCGGTTGTGAGGTCCAACTCCGGGCCCTTCACGCACAGGATCGACACCTCGTGCTTGCGGAGGAGTTCCAAGCCTTCGGCGCGCTCTCGCCGGTTCCTCCACAAGCGGCCCAGCATGTAGACGATGATGACGTCCACCTCGCCGCGCTGCACGGCGGCCATGAGGCGCTCGTAGTCGGGGCGGTGCTTGCCGTGCGTCGCTGACCGGTCGTTGTCCCGGAAGCGTCGGTCCCCGATGGGGATCCCGCGCTGTCTTGCGAGTTCCGCAGTGTCCTCGCCCTGGCGGATCACACCGTCTTCGTCGCCGTCGTCGGCCTTGCTGATGCGCTCGTATGTAGCGCCCTTGCTAAATAGGGGCATGGGTTGCAGTATAGGCAGGCGTGCGTGCAGCCCCGGTAGGGGTTGACCGTCCACTCGAACGGCATGCGGGAGGCGCCCGGCACCCGGTTCACGATCGAGCGGGCCCGCACCTCGTGGAAGGTGATCCCCCGGAACTCCGGGGTGTCGAAGGTGCGGGTGGTCACCGCGTCCGCGTCGAACAGCGCGGCGTTGCGGACCGTGGCGGGGTTCTCGGTCAGATGGTCCCAGCGCATGGGCGCCTCCTCGGTAGCACTGGGCCATAGAAGAGAACACACGTTCCCTTGATCGCGATAGAGAATTCGATCAGTAGTTCGAGCGTCAGGGTGTCACGGCCGCCCCCGTCGGCGCGTCCCGCACCCGGGTGCCGCGGACTGTGACATGACGGACGCATGCAGAAGCCGAAACCGCCGCAGACCCTGTCCGCCGGTGTGCGCCGCCTCACTCTGGAGGCCGCGGGTGTCACGCTGTCCTGTCTGCTCGCCGAGCCGCCCGACGCGGAACCGCGCGCCACCGTGCTGGCCGTGCACGGCGGCGGTATGACGGCGGGTTACTTCGACGGGCAGGCCCACCCCGATCTGTCCCTGCTCACGCTCGGCGCACGCCTCGGCTTCACGGTGCTCGCGGTGGACCGGCCCGGTTATGGTCTGTCCGCCCGGCAACTCCCCGACGGACAGACCCTCGCCGAACAGGCCGTGGTGCTGGAGGCGGCCATGGAGGGGTTCGCCGCGCGGTACGCCACCGGTGCCGGCTATGTCCTGCTGGCGCACTCCTACGGCGGCAAACTTGCCCTCATGGCCGCCGCACGCGGTGCCGGGCCGCTCGCGGTGGACGTGTCGGGCTGCGGTCACCGCTACGACGCCGGGCCGGACGACCTGCGCCGGATCCGCAGCGGTGCGCACTGGGGGCGCAACTGGGGGCCGCTGCGGCTGTATCCGCCGGAGACGTTTCGCGAGATCGGTGCCGTGGTGGCCCCCATGCCGGCCCGCGAGGCGAGCGGGATCCCCCACTGGACGGGGGTCTTCGAGGAACTGGCGCCCCGCGTTTCCGCCCCCGTGCGGCTGACCTTCGCCGAGCACGAGGCGTGGTGGCTGCACGGGGAGCGGGACATCGCCGAGATCACCTCGCTGCTCGCCTCGGCCCCCGTCGTCCGTGTCGAGCAGCAGCCGGGCGCGGGCCACAACATCAGCCTGGGATGGGCGGCCCGCGCGTACCACCTGCGCGCCCTCGCCTTCTTCGAGGAGTGCCTCACCGGCCCGCGGTCACCGGCCGGTGCCCGGACGGCTCACCGGCCCGACGCCGGGCCGGCGCCCGGGGTGGACGTCCTCGCCCCGCCGGGCTGAGCCCCCGAGGGCTCAGCCGGTCCCCGGCTGCGGGGGCCGCACGGCGGTCCGGTCCGGGCGGCGGATCTGCATGCCGGGGCGGCGACGGTGGACGGTCAGGTAGGACAGGCCGCCCTCGCCCGCGCTCAGGCTGCGGGAGGACCCGTGGGGCAGCCAGAACAGGGCCCCTTCCGCGAGGCGCTGCCGCCCCTGGGCGGTGTCGAGGACGCCGTCGCCGGCCACGACCAGCAGAAGAACGTCCAGGTCCGGCTCGGCGTGGCTGCCCACGCGCTGCCCGGGTGGCAGATGGATGAGGTTCGCGTCGAGCTGGCGTCCGTCCTCGGCCAGCTTCCACAGGGCTCCGGCCGGGTTGCCGGCCGGCTCGGTCGGGGCCCGGACGTCGCACAGGGGCAGCGGGACCGGGGCCGCGGGCACGTTGTCCTCGGGCGGTTCGCCCGGGCCGGTCCCGGCGGCCCGCACGGGGATCTCGGACGGTGTCACGGCTCTTTCCTTCCCGCTCTTCCCGCACCGGCGACCCCTATTATTACATGTAGTATTCGTAAAAAACCCCGCCCTGAGAGCACCCGCCCGAGGGGCCGAGGGGAGGAGCGGACCATGACGTATGTGATCGCGCAGCCATGTGCCGACGTGAAGGACCGGGCGTGCGTCGAGGAATGCCCTGTGGACTGCATCTACGAGGGGCAGCGGTCCTTGTACATCCATCCGGACGAATGCGTCGACTGCGGCGCGTGCGAGCCGGTCTGCCCCGTGGAGGCGATCTTCTACGAGGACGACGTGCCGGACGAGTGGACGGACTACACCAAGGCGAACGCGGAGTTCTTCGACGGCCTCGGATCGCCCGGCGGAGCGGCCGAGCTGGGCGTGGTCGAGCGCGACCACCCCCTGATCGCCGCCCTGCCGCGGCAGGGCGAGGGCTGACACTCCTGGCGGCCCCGCTTTTGTCCCGGGCCGGTTCGCGGACGCCCCTCATCGCGCCCGCCGCATCCGGGCGCGATGAAGGGCGCGTCGACGCGGTTGTGCGCTTGCCGCTTGCCGCTTGCCGCCGCGGAGCCCGGAACCCGGGCGGATCCGCCGCGCCCCCGGCTGCGGCGGCGTGCCGTGTGATCGCGCGCTTCGCGCCCGTCGTCCGCGTAGGGTGGCCGTGACGGAGGGGCGTGCGGCAGCGGGCTCCCGACGTCCCGGGAGGTGCCCACATGCCGGATGATCCGCGGCGGCCGGAGGACGTGGCCGGGCGGGTGGTCGCCGCGCTCAAAGAGGCCGGACGGCTGCCCGGCGGTGTGTCGCTGGAGGAACTGAGCGCCCAGATAAGTCAGTTGGCCCTTGGACAGCACCGTATGCGACGGCTGCTGGACGCGGTGGTGGCGATCAGCGCCGACATGGACAGCCGGGCCGTGCTGGAGCGCATCGTGGACGCGGCCACCGACCTCGTCGCCGCGCGCTACGGCGCCCTGGGCGTCCTCGGGGAGAGCGGGGTGTTCGTCGACCTGCTCACCGTGGGCGTGGACGACGGCGAGCGGCTGAAGGCCGACCTGGGTCTTCCTCAGAGCCACGGTCTGCTGGGCAGCCTGATCGCCCGGCGCAAGTCCCTGCGGGTCGACGAGATCACCGCCGACCCCCGCTCGGTCGGCTTCCCGCCCGGCCACCCGGTCATGCGGACGCTCCTGGGCGTTCCGCTGATGGTCCGCGGCACCGTGTACGGCAATCTCTACCTGGCGGACAAACACGACGGGACACCGTTCACCGACGACGACGAGGCCTTGCTGACCGCGCTGGCCAGCGCCGCGAGCGTCAGCATCGAGAACGCCCGCCTGTACGAGCGCGTCAAGCGTGCCGCCGAGCAGTTCCAGCGCCGCATGCTGCCCGTCCTGCCCGATCTGCGGCCCATCGAGGTGGCGAGCCACTACCAGCCGGCCTCCGAACTGCCCCGGCTCGGTGGGGACTGGTACGACGCCCTGGTGCTGCCGGACGGTGCCGTCTGCGTGGTGATCGGAGACGTCACCGGTCACGACGTCGAGGTCGCGCCCGTCATGGGCCAGATCCGCAACATGCTGCGGGCTCTGGCCTACGACCGGGGTGGGCCGTCCGGTCTGATCGTGTCGAAACTCGACCGCGCCCTGACGATGTTCGACGACCCCCCCACGGCCACCCTGGTGCTGGGCCGCATCGAGCGCAGGCAGGGGGAGTACACCTTCCGCTGGAGCAACGCCGGGCACCCCCCGCCGCTGCTGATCGGCGCCGAGGGCACCGGCACCTACCTCGCCCCCACCCCCCATGGGATCCCCGTGGGGGTCGATCCCTCAGTGCCCAGGTCCGACCACGAGCACCCGCTCCCGCCGGGCAGCACCCTGCTGCTGTTCACCGACGGGCTGGTGGAGCGCCGAGGACAGGACATCGACACGGGCCTGGCCGCCCTGGCCGGCGAGGCCGCCCGTCTGTCCACGGCACCCCCGAGCCGGCTGTGCGCGGAACTGGTCGCGCGGCACGGCCAGGTGTTCGACGACGATGTGGCCGTACTCGCCCTGCGGATCCCGGCCGGTCAGCAGGGGTGAGAGGCCGCGGCGCGCGCCGTCGTGCGCGCCGTGGACCCCCGATGTCCCAGTCCCTCCATGACCGCGGTCCCGGGTGTGATGGGATGGCGCACACCCCCATCACACGCACAAGGAAGAGGGAGGCCATGGCGCAGGTCGAGGCCACGACGGAGCGGGTCATCGCGGCGGAGGCGGACGACGTGTTCGACGCTCTCGCGGATTACGGCGGCACCCGCGCGAAGCTGCTGTCCGAGCACTTCAGCGAGTACGAGGTGCGTGAGGGCGGCGACGGCGAGGGCACCGTCGTGCACTGGAAGCTCCAGGCCACCAGTAAGCGCGTGCGTGACTGCCTCATGGAGGTCAGCGAGCCGACCGAGGGCGACCTCGTCGAGAAGGACCGCAACTCCTCCATGGTCACCACCTGGCGGGTCACCCCGGCCGGCGAGGGCAGTTGCCGCGTCGTCGTCACCACCGTCTGGAACGGCGCGGGCGGCATCGGCGGCTTCTTCGAGCGGACGTTCGCCCCCAGGGGCCTTGCCCGGATCTACGACGAGGTCCTCGCCAAGCTGGCCGCCGAGATGAAGAAGTAGCCCCCGGGAGCACGGACCTGAGGCACCGTCACGGCTCCTCCCGCGCTCCGGGGGCGCGGAGCCCCTGCCCCGAGCCCCGGAGCGCACCTCGTCAGTCGTCCGGCCGATTCTCAAGCTCACCGTTTCGAGTGGTTTTCACGTACGACGCGGTTGTACGCCGTAGGGCTCCGACCGGCGCATACCTCCGCGCGGACCGGCCGCCGAGCAACTCGTCGCGCTTGCTCCCAGTTGTCGCGCAATGCGAGAAATGGGCGGCGCAGGCGCGACGAGGGGAGCGGTACGTGGGCGGGACGACTGTGGTGGACGTGGACAGCGAGCGGGTCGTGCCGCCCGTGGTCCCGGACGCGCCTCAGCAGCCGGCCGGTACCGAGGAGCAGCCGGCGCTCACCCCCCGCCGGGTGCGTCTGGTCTTCGTGGGCCTCATGCTCGCGCTGCTGCTCGCCGCCCTCGAGCAGATGATCGTCGCTACCGCGCTCCCGAAGATCGTCGGTGAACTGCACGGCCTGGACCGGATGTCCTGGGCGATCACCGCCTATCTGCTGACCTCCACCGTGGGACTGCCGGTCTACGGCAAGTGCGGTGACCTCTTCGGCCGCAAGGGCGTCTTCCAGTTCGCCATCGCCGTCTTCGTCGTCGGCTCGGCGCTCGCCGGACGGGCGCAGACCATGGACCAGTTGATCGCCTTCCGGGCCGTCCAGGGCGTCGGCGCAGGCGGTCTTCTGATCGGCGTGCAGGCGATCATCGCGGACGTCGTGCCGCCCCGCGAACGCGGCCGGTACATGGGTGTGATCGGCGCCGTCTTCGGCCTCGCCTCCGTCGCCGGGCCGCTGCTCGGCGGCTACTTCACCGACCACCTCTCCTGGCGCTGGTGCTTCTACGTCAACGTGCCCTTCGGCCTGCTCACCCTGGCCGTCGTCGCCGTCGTGCTGAAACTGCCGAAGCCTTCCACGAAGGCCCGACTCGACGTGCTCGGCACCCTGCTGCTGGCCGCCGCGTCGACCTGTCTTGTCCTGCTGACCAGTTGGGGCGGCTCCGAGTACGCCTGGGGCTCGCGGGTCATCCTGGGGCTGGTTGCCGGCGCGGCCCTCGCGAGCGTCCTCTTCCTCGTCGTCGAGCGGTTCGCGCCCGAACCCCTCATCCCCCTGCGCCTGTTCCGGGATCCGGTCTTCACCGTCACCGCCCTGCTGGGCCTGGTCATCGGCGTCGCGCTGTTCGGCGCCGCCAGCTACCTCCCCACCTTCCTGCAGATGGTCGACGGGGCCAGCGCCACCGGGTCCGGGCTGCTGATGCTGCCGATGATGGCCGGGATCGTCGGGGCCTCGGTCGTCTCCGGGCAACTGGTCAGCCGCACCGGCCGCTACAAGGTGTTCCCGGTCCTCGGCAGCGCCCTGGCCGCCGTCGGAATGTGGCTGCTGTCCCGGCTCGACATGGACACACCGCGGTTGCAGTACAGCGTGTGGATGGCCGTCCTCGGCGTCGGCATCGGTCTGGCGATGCCCGTCCTCATCCTCGCCGTGCAGAACTCCGTGCGCCCCGCCGACCTGGGCACCGCGACCAGCGCCAACACCTACTTCCGGCAGATCGGCGGCAGCGTGGGCGCCGCCGTCTTCGGCACCCTGTTCGCGGGCCGGCTCTCCGACGCGCTGGAGCGGCGGCTTTCCCGGCGAGCGGGTGCCGCCCTGCCCGACCCCGAGTCCATCACCCCGCAGCTCGTCCACACGCTGCCCCCGCCGCTGCGCGGCGCGTACATCGAGGCGTACGCCGACGCCATGCCGCGCATCTTCCTCTGGCTCGTACCGGTGCTCGTCGCCGGCCTGCTCATCGCCTTCTTCCTCAAGGAGAAACCGCTGGTGTCCCACAACGCCCCCGTCGAGTCCCCGCTCACGGCCCAGATCCCGCAGGCGCGTTCGCCGTACCCCGCGGGAGTGCCCGTGTGCGGCACGGTCCAGCACCCCGACGGCACCGTCGTGCCCCGCGCCGCGCTCACCCTCATCGACGTCGCGGGGCAGCAGATCGGGCGGGGCGCGAGCGGCGAGGACGGCCGGTACGCCCTGTCCACCCCCGGATCCGGGGCGTACGTCCTGATCGCCGCGGCCGGCGGCCACCAGCCGCAGGCGGTCTCGGTGACCGTCGGGGAGCGCCCGGTGGAGCTGGACGTCGTGCTCGGCGGCGCCGGGCGGCTCGCGGGGAGCGTGCTGACGGCGGACGGCACGCCCGTGCGCGACGCCACCGTCACGCTCACCAACGTGCACGGAGAGGTGGTCGCGGCCACGCGCAGCGGGCGCGAGGGAGGCTATGTCATCACCGAACTGGTGGCCGGGGAGTACACGCTGGCCGCCAGCGCGCCCGCCTTCCGCCCGGCCGCGCTGCCCGTGACCGTGCAGGCCGCCCGCGAGACCCGGCAGGACGTCGAACTCGCGGGCGGCGCCGTGCTGCGCGGCACCGTGCGCGCCGGGGGCGGCCGGCCCGTCGAGGACGCGCGCGTGACGCTGCTGGACGCCGCGGGAAACGTCGTCGACACGCTCACCACGGGTCCCGACGGAACGTTCCGGTTCGTCGACCTGTCCTCCGGCGAGTACACCGTCATCGCGGCGGGGTACCCCCCGGTGGCCACGGTGTTGCAGGTGGCGGGCGGCGGACGGACGGAACGGGACCTGCAACTCGGCCATGAGGACTGACCGCGGGCGCGCGCCCCGGCCTCTCGGCCTGCGACGGCGCGGCGGGCGGAGCGTGCGGCCGGTGTCCGGCGTCCCCGGCGCAACGCGGTCGGCCGGCCTTCCGTCCGTCCCGGGTGCCCGGTGCGAGGGGCGGGTGCGGATCCCGCGAGGGCGTGCGGCGGGAGGCGGGGTCACCCGTTTCCGGGTGCCGCCGTCGTCCCCCTGACCTCCAGCGCGGGCGTGGTGAGTACCAGCTCCGCGGGGCGGTCCGGGTCGTCGATCCGGTCGAGCAGGCACTGCGCGGCGCGGCGGCCGACGTCGTGGCCGCCGTTGTCCACCGTCGTGAGCCACAGGTGCCGCAGGCGCGAGAGCGAGGTGTTGTCGTAGCCGACGAGGGAGAGGTCGCGCGGCACCCGCAGCCCGAGACCGCCGGCCGCCGACAGGGCGCCGACGCACGCGATGTCGTTGAACGCGAAGACGGCGGTGGGGCGTTCGCGGGCGCTGAGGAGGCGGACCGCGGCCCGGTGGCCGCCCTCCTCGGTCGGGCCGCCCTGTTCCACGGTCGCGGTGGACTCCAGCCCGTGCTCGCGCATCACCGACTCGAAGCCGCGCCGGCGCAGGTCACCGACGACGCCCTGTCCGGCGAGGTGGGCGATGCGGCGGTGGCCGAGGGCGATGAGGTGCTCGGTGGCGAGGCGGGCGCCGTGCTCGTCGTCGCCCGCGACGATGTCGACCGCGGGCAGCACCGGTTCCCGGGCTCCCGCGACGACGGTGGGGACGGAGGCGGCAGCGGTGCGCAGGGCCTCGGAGGGCGGCAGCGTGCCGACGGCGACCAGGCCGTCGACCCCGAGGTCCGTGAAGGTGCGGGTGAGGTCCTCGCCCAGGCGGCGGTTGAGGCGGCCGTCCGGCCACGGCGAGTACGCCGCCTTCCAGCCCGGCTCGGCAGGCGGCATGAGCTATGACGACCTCAAGGTCATCGAGGCCCACCACTTCCTGCGCTCCGTCGCGGAAGGCACCGCCCACGGGGCCACCCTCGACGACGCCGTGCGCAGTGCCACCACGCTGGACGCGATGAGCCGCTCCGCCGAGGGACGTACCCGGGTGGACCTGGCCTGAGCCGGGGACGCACGAGAAACCGGAGGCCGGAAGCCAAAGACGTCGTGCGAGGCGCGGTGGACATGCGCTGTGCGGCGTGACGCCGGCGTCCCGCGTCATCCGGCGCAGCCCGTCGCACGCCGCCCCCGGCGACCCCGGGCGTGGCCGCGACCTCCGCGGACGCCTGCCGCTCCGCGCGAGGCCGACGGCGTCGCCCACCGGACCGTCCGGGCCCGGCACGCCGTGTCCGATCGCCGCCGGTGCGCGGTCAGAGGTGGCGCCGGCGCCCGGAGACGTGCCGGTCGTACTTCTCCCGGGCGGTCCGGGCCGCCTCGCGGGAGGCGACCTCGGCGACGGGCACGTCCCACCAGGCCTCGGCGGGCGGGGCGGTGGGCGCCGGGTCGGTCTCTACATGGACGCAGGTCGGCCGGTCCGAGACGCGCGCCGCGGTGAGGGCGTCGCGCAGTTCCCGTACGGTCTTGGCGCGCATGACGTCCATCCCGAGGCTGGCGGCGTTGGCGGCCAGGTCCACCGGGAGGGGGGCACCGGTGAAGGAGCCGTCGGCGGCCCGGTAGCGGTAGGCGGTGCCGAAGCGCTCGCCGCCGGTCTCCTCGGACAGGCCGCCGATGGAGGCGTAGCCGTGGTTCTGGATGAGGACCAGGTTGACGGGCAGGCGCTCCTGGACCGCGGTGACGATCTCGGTGGGCATCATCAGATAGGTGCCGTCACCGACGAGTGACCACACCACGGTGCCGGGCGCGGCCTGCTGGACGCCGATGCCCGCCGGGATCTCGTAGCCCATGCAGGAGTAGCCGTACTCCAGGTGGTACTGGTGCGCAGAGCGGGCCCGCCACAGCTTGTGCAGGTCACCGGGGAGCGACCCGGCCGCGTTGATCACCACGTCGTCGTCGCCCACGACCGCGTCCAGGGCGCCGAGGACCTGGGTCTGGGTGGGCGCCGCGTTCTCGTCGTCCGCGCGGAAGGCGGCCTCGACGACCCGCTCCCAGCGCTCCTTGCCCGCGCGGTACTCCGCCTCGTACGCCTCGCCGACGCGGTGGCCCGACAGGCCCGCGGTGAGCGCCTCCAGCCCCGCCCGGGCGTCGGCCACCAGGGTGCGGGCGGCGAGCTTGTGGGCGTCGAAGGCGGCGATGTTGAGGTTGAGGAACCGCACGCCGGGGGTCTGGAACAGGGTGCCGGAGGCGGTGGTGAAGTCGCTGTAACGGGTGCCGACGCCGATGACCAGGTCCGCGGTGCGGGCGATCTCGTCGCAGACCGCGGTGCCGGTGTGGCCGATGCCGCCGAGGTCCGCCGGGTGGTCGTGGCGCAGCGAGCCCTTGCCCGCCTGGGTGGCGGCGACCGGGATGCCGGTGGCGTCGGCCAGGGCCCTGAGCGCATCCTCGGCCTCGCTGTGGTGGACACCGCCGCCCGCCACGATCAGTGGCCGTCCGGCGGCGCGGACCGCGCGCACCGCCTCCGCCACCTCCACCGGGTCGGGGGACGGCCGACGCACGTGCCAGACCCGCTGGGCGAAGAACTCCTGCGGCCAGTCGTACGCCTCCGCCTGCACGTCCTGCGGGAGGGCGAGGGTGACCGCGCCGGTCTCGGCCGGGTCGCTGAGGACCCGCATGGCGCTCAGCGCGGACGGGATCAGCATCTCCGGGCGCGTGATCCGGTCGAAGCGGCGGGAGACCGGGCGCAGCGTGTCGTTGACGGAGACATCGGCCTCGACCGGGTGCTCCAGTTGCTGCAGCAGCGGGTCCGCGGGGCGTGTCGCGAAGTAGTCGCCGGGCAGCAGAAGCACCGGCAGGCGGTTGATCGTCGCGAGCGCGGCCCCGGTGACGAGGTTGGTGGCGCCGGGGCCGATGGATGTGGTGACCGCCTGCGCGGACAGCCGGCCGCGCCGGCGCGCGTACCCGACGGCCGCGTGCACCATGGCCTGCTCGTTGCGGCCCTGGTGGAAAGGCATGGCGTCCTCGCCGGCCTCCAGCAGCGCCTGGCCGATACCCGCGACGTTGCCGTGGCCGAAGATGCCCCAGGTGCCGGCGATCAGCCGGTGGCGTACGCCGTCGCGCTCCGTGTACTGCACGGACAGGAAGCGCACCAGTGCCTGGGCGACGGTCAGGCGGTGAGTGGACTGGCTCATCGGGACCTCACTGGGACGGGGTGGTGGTGGGGGAGCCGGGGACGTGGGTCGAGGGCCGCGCGGGCCGGGCGGGCTGCGGTGGTGTGCCCGGCCGGGCCCGTGGGGTGTCCTCGTCACCAACGGCCTCCGGGGCGGCTCCCGCTCGCGCGCCCCGCCGTGGAGCGGCGCACCGCCGCGCGGTGCCCCGGCGCCCGCCGGAGCGGGAGCCGCGGAGCGCGACGTGCGGAGCCCGGCAGCGCATGCGTGCCGTCGCCGTGGCCGGTCGCCGACGGCGCCGGTGGCGGGCCGGCCCTTCGGCGGCGGTCCGGGCGTCCTGGGGCGGGAGCGCCCCGCCGGACGAGTCGGGTGTGACGTCCACGGCGTAGGCTCCCGGGGTGGACCTGGCGGAGGGAAGGCGGTGCGTGATGGTCATGGTGCCCTTCCGGGACGCGCTGTCACAGCAGGCCGACCGCGGTGTCCACCGCCGCCTCCACGCCGCCCTCGGCGGGATACAGCAGGGACCGGCCCACGACCATGCCCTGAACGGTGGGCAGGCGCAGCGCCTTGCGCCACCGCTCGTACGCGCCCTCCTGGTCCCTGCCGACCTCGCCGCCGAGGAGCACGGCGGGCAGCGTGGACGCCTCCAGCGCCTCGGCCATCTCGTCGGGGTCCTCGGTGACGGGCAGCTTGAGCCAGGTGTAGGCGGAGGTGCCGCCGAGGCCCGAGGCGATGGCGATCGACCGGGTGACGGCCTCGGCGCTCAGGTCGTTGCGCACCCGGCCCTCGACGCGGCGCGATATGAACGGTTCGACGAACAGCGGCAGCCGGCGCGCGGCCATGTCGTCGACGGCCCGTGCCGTGGCCTCCAGGGTCCGCAGGGAGCCCGGGTCGTCGTAGTCGATGCGCAGCAGCAGTTTCCCGGCGTCGAAGCGGAGCCGTTCGATGTCCTCGGCGCGCTGGCCGGTGAAGCGGTCGTCCATCTCGAAGGACGCGCCCGCGAGGCCGCCGCGGTTCATGGACCCCATGACAACCTTGTCGTCCAGGACGCCGAGCAGCAGCAGGTCCTCCAGGATGTCGGCGGTGGCCAGCACCCCGTCCACGCCGGGCCGGGACAGCGCTGTGCACAGCCGCTCCAGCAGATCGGCGCGGTTGGCCATGGCCAGGCGGCGGTCGCCGACCCCGAGGGCGCCCCGCGCGGGGTGGTCGGCGGCCACGATCATGAGGCGGCCGCTGTCGCCGATCAGCGGGCGGCGGATCCGGCGGGCGGCGGCCTCGGCGATGGCCTCCGGATGCCGGGCGCGCACCGTGACGAGGTCCGGGATGCTGATGCTCACAACAGGCTCCGTTCAGGGGGTGGCGGCAGTCGGCCGCGGGCGGGGAGGGCCCCGGCGCGGCGGTCAGCCGCGGGCGAGGAGGCCGGCGACCTCGGGCTCGGTCGGCATCGCGGAGGAGCAGGCGAGCCGGGAGGCGACGAGCGCGCCCGCCGCGTTGGCGTACCGCACGGTCTTCTCCAGGGGCCAGCCGGACAGCAGCCCGTGGCAGAGCGAGCCGCCGAAGGCGTCCCCGGCGCCGAGCCCGTTCACCACCTCCACGGGCACGGGCGGCACCTCGGCCGCCGTACCGTCGCGGTGCACGGCGAGCACCCCCTCGGGGCCCTGCTTGACGACCGCCAGTTCCACCCCCGCGTCGAGCAGCGCCCGGGCGCAGGCCCACGGTTCGCGCACCCCGGTGGCGATCTCGCACTCGTCGAGGTTGCCGACGGCCACAGTGGCGTGGCGCAGCGCCTCGGCGTAGTGCGGCCGCGCCGCCCCGGGGTCCGCCCAGAACATCGGGCGCCAGTCGAGGTCGAAGACGGTGACGCCGGCCCTGTCCCGCGCCTTGAGGGCGGCGAGCGTGGCCGAGCGGCTGGGCTCCTCGCTCAGGCCGGTGCCGGTGATCCAGAAGATGCGCGCGGCGCGGATGGCGAAGAAGTCCAGCTCGTCGGTGTGGATCTCGAGATCGGGCGCCTTGGGCCGGCGGTAGAAGTAGAGGGGGAAGTCGTCCGGCGGGAAGATCTCGCAGAAGGTGACCGGGGTCGGGTAGGCGTCCACCGGTGTGACGAACCGGTCGTCCACGCCGAACTCCCGCAGCGCCTGGTGCAGATAGGTGCCGAAGGGGTCGTTCCCGGTCCGGGTGATCACCGCGGTGCTCCGCCCGAGGCGCGCCGCAGCGACCGCGACGTTGGCCGCCGAGCCGCCGAGGAACTTCCCGAAGGATTCGACGCGCGCCAGCGGCACGCCCGTCTGCAGGGGGTATAGGTCGACTCCGATGCGTCCCATGGTGATCAGGTCGAAACGTCCGACGTGCTCAGGCATGCGCGTCGCTCCTCAGGCGGGGGGATGCGGGCGGCGGGCCGCCCGCACGTCGGGCATCCGGGCCCGGATGACTCACAGGTGTAGGCCGCGGGACGACCCCCTGTCAAGACTTTGTACTTACATTCGGACCTGCTTCTGAAATGATGTCTTAACAAAGTATTGACAGCCGGGTGCAGCAGGGGTTTGTATCCGGTCCCAGCGAAACCGCCGGTTCACCGGCACACGGCCAGGACTCCCATGTCCGGGGCCCACGCGGGCCTTTGGCCCACGCAGCCCCATCCCGTTCCCTTCCCCGGTCGCACAGTGAGGTGCAGGACAGATGGACCGCACGTTTCAGCCCCGCCGTTTCCGCGGAGTCGCCCCACTCGTCGCGATAGCCGCGGCGTCCGCGCTGCTCGTCGCCGGCTGCTCCAGCAGCTCGGGTGGAAAGAAGGCGGAGGAGAGCGGCTCCGGCGCCGACGCCGGCAAGGCCGGCACTCCCCGTATGACGGTCGCGCTGGTCACCCACCAGGCGCCCGGCGACACCTTCTGGGACATCGTCCGCAAGGGAGCGGAGGCCGCCGCGGCGAAGGACAACGTCAAGCTCGTCTACTCCAGCGACCCGAACGCGGGCAACCAGGCCAACTTCGTCCAGAACGCCGTCGACCAGAAGGTCGACGGCATCGCGATCACCCTCGCCAAGCCGGACGCCATGAAGGACGTGGTGGGCAAGGCGACGAAGGCGGGCATTCCGGTGGTCGGCCTGAACTCGGGCGTGAGCGACTGGAAGAAGCTGGGACTGATGGAGTTCTTCGGGCAGGACGAGAGCGTGGCGGGGGAGGCGTTCGGAAAGCGGCTCAACGAACTCGGCGCCAAGAACACCGTCTGCGTGATCCAGGAGCAGGGCAACATCGGACTCACCCAGCGCTGTGACGGCCTGAGGAAGACGTTCGGCGGCAAGACCCAGATCCTGTACGTCAACGGCACCGACATGCCGTCCGTGAAGTCGACGATCAGCGCCAAGCTCAAGCAGGACAGCTCCATCGACTACGTGGCCACGCTCGGCGCGCCGTACGCCCTGACCGCGGTGCAGTCGGTGTCCGACGCGGGCAGCAAGGCGAAGGTCGCCACCTTCGACCTCAACAAGGACCTGACCGCCGCCATCAAGAAGGGCGACATCCAGTTCGCCGTCGACCAGCAGCCCTATCTGCAGGGCTACCTCGCGATCGACTCCCTGTGGCTCTACAAGAACAACGGCAACTACAGCGGCGGCGGCGAGCAGCCGGTGCTGACCGGCCCGGCCTTCGTCGACAAGTCCAACGTCGACGCCATCGCGGCCTTCGCCGCGAAGGGCACCAGGTGATCCCCATGACCCAGCAGGCTGCGCCGGCGGTGACCTCACCGCCGGCCTCCGGCCCCCGGGAGCGTGACGGGCGGACCGTGCGGCGCTCGCTCCCGCTGCGGCTGCTGGCCCGGCCCGAGGTCGGCGTCTTCCTCGGGGCCGTCGCGGTGTTCGTCTTCTTCTTCGTCATGGCGCCGACGTTCCGCTCGGGCAGCGCGATGGCCACCGTCCTCTACCAGTCGTCCACCATCGGGATCATGGCGCTGCCCGTGGCCCTCCTGATGATCGGCGGCGAGTTCGACCTGTCGGCGGGTGTCGCCGTGATCACCTCGGCGCTCACCGCCAGCATGGTCAGCTACCAGCTCACCATGAACGTCTGGGTGGGTGTCGCCGTCGCGCTCGTGCTCTCGCTCGCCATCGGCGCCTTCAACGGCTGGATGATGGTGCGCACCGGTCTGCCCAGCTTCCTGGTCACCCTCGGCACCTTCCTGGGCCTGCAGGGCATCAACCTCGCGGTCACCAAGCTGATCACCCGCAACGTCGCCACCGACGACATCAGCGACATGGACGGCTTCGGCCAGGCCAAGGCGGTCTTCTCGTCGTCGTTCACCGTCGGCGGCGTGCAGTTCAAGGTCACGGTGCTGTGGTGGCTCGCCTTCGCGGCGCTGGCCACCTGGGTGCTGCTGCGCACCAGGTACGGCAACTGGGTCTTCGCCGTCGGCGGCAACAAGGACAGCGCGCGGGCCGTCGGCGTACCCGTGAACTTCACCAAGATCTCGCTGTTCATGCTGGTCGGCTTCGGCGCCTGGTTCGTCGGCATGCACCAGCTGTTCGCCTTCAACACCGTGCAGTCCGGCGAGGGCGTCGGCCAGGAGCTCATCTACATCGCGGCGGCCGTCATCGGCGGCTGCCTGCTGACCGGCGGCTACGGCTCCGCGATCGGCCCGGTCTTCGGCGCCTTCATGTTCGGCATGGTGAGCCAGGGCATCGTCTACGCCGGCTGGAACCCCGACTGGTTCAAGGCGTTCCTCGGCGTGATGCTCCTCGGCGCCACCCTCATCAATCTGTGGGTCCGCCAGTCGGCGACCCGGAGGTGATCACCCATGACCACCGCTGACCTCAGTGAGAACAACGGCGCCGCCGCCCCGTCCGACCCGGCCCCCGTCGTGGAACTGCGCGGCGCGGGCAAGTCCTACGGAAACATCCGCGCCCTGCACGGCGTCGATCTCGCCGTCCACCCGGGCCGGGTCACCTGCGTCCTGGGCGACAACGGCGCCGGCAAGTCCACCCTGATCAAGATCATCTCCGGGCTGCACCAGCACACCGAGGGCGAGGTGCTCGTCGACGGCGAGCCGGTGCGCTTCACCACCCCGCGCGAGGCACTCGACCGCGGCATCGCCACCGTTTACCAGGACCTGGCCACCGTCCCCCTCATGCCGGTGTGGCGCAACTTCTTCCTCGGCTCCGAGATGACCAAGGGGCCCTGGCCCGTCCGGCGCCTCGACATCGCCCGCATGAAGAAGACCGCGGACGAGGAACTGCGCAACATGGGCATCGTCCTCGACGACCTGGAACAGCCCATCGGCACCCTCTCCGGCGGCCAGCGCCAGTGCGTCGCCATCGCCCGCGCCGTCTACTTCGGGGCCCGCGTGCTCATCCTGGACGAGCCCACCGCCGCGCTCGGCGTCAAGCAGTCCGGCGTCGTCCTCAAGTACATCGCCGCCGCCCGCGACCGCGGCCTCGGCGTCATCTTCATCACCCACAACCCCCACCACGCCTACATGGTCGGCGACCACTTCAGCGTCCTGCGCCTGGGCACCCTCGAACTGTCCGCCGCCCGCGACCGGATCGGCCTGGACGAGCTGACCAACCACATGGCCGGCGGTGCCGAACTCGCCGCCCTCAAGCACGAACTGGCACAGGTCCGCGGCGTCGACGTCGAGGGGTTCCCCGAGGCGAAGGACCTCCAGGCACCCGTGCCGGCATCTCCCGAAGGGAACTCTTGACATGACCCCTGCCCTGGACCGCATCCGGGTCGGCTCGGCCCCGGACTCCTGGGGCGTCTGGTTCCCCGACGACCCGCAGCAGGTGCCCTGGGAACGCTTCCTGGACGAGGTCGCCGAGGCCGGCTACTCCTGGATCGAGCTCGGTCCGTACGGCTATCTGCCGACCGATCCGGCGCGGCTGACCGACGAGGTGGGCAAGCGGAAGCTGAAGGTGTCCGCCGGCACCGTCTTCACCTCGCTGCACCGCGGACCGGCCGTGTGGGAGTCCACCTGGGAGCATGTGAGCCAGGTCGCCGCGCTCACCCGGGCCATGGACGCCGGGCACCTGGTGGTCATTCCCTCCTTCTGGCGCGACGACAAGACCGCCGAGATCATCGAGCCGCCCGAGCTGACCGCGGAGCAGTGGACCCACCTCACCGAGGGCATGGAGCGGCTCGGCCACGAGGTCAGGGAGACCTACGGGCTCGACATCGTCGTCCATCCGCACGCCGACACCCACATCGACACCGAGGAGCACGTCGAACGCTTCCTCGACGCCACCGACTCCGGCCTGGTCGGCCTCTGCCTGGACACCGGGCACTACGCCTACTGCGGCGGCGACAGCGTCAAGCTCATCGAGACCTACGGCGAGCGCATCGGCTACCTCCACCTCAAACAGGTCGACCCGGAGATCCTCGCCGACGTCGTCCGGGGCGGGGTGCCCTTCGGGCCGGCCGTGCAGCGCGGTGTGATGTGCGAGCCCCCGGCCGGCGTTCCCGCCCTGGAGCCGGTCCTCGCCGCCGCCCAGGGCCTCGGCGTCGACCTGTTCGCCATCGTCGAGCAGGACATGTACCCCTGCCCGCCGGACAAGCCGCTGCCCATCGCCGTACGTACCCGGGCGTTCCTCCGCTCCTGCGGCGCCTGATCCCGGAAGGGACGACCACACAGCATGACTCAGCGTGGAACGCTCGGAGTCGCCGTCATCGGGACGGGGCGGATGGGCGCCGACCATGTGCGCCGCATCAGCCAGGTGACCGGCGGGGCACGGGTGGCCGCCGTCGTGGACGTCGACGCGGAACGGGCCAAGCGCGTCGCGGCCGGGGTCGAGGGCTGCACCGCCTACACCGAACCGGCCGCCGCGATGGCCGCCGACGACGTCGACGCCGTACTGATCGCCTCCCCGGGCCCCGCCCACGAGGCCGCCCTGCTCACGGCCTTCGAGCACGATCTGCCTGTGCTGTGCGAGAAGCCCCTCACCCCCGACGCGGCCTCGGCGCTCAGGGTCCTTCAGGCCGAGCAGAAACTGGGCCACCGGCGCGTCCAGGTCGGCTTCATGCGCCGCTACGACCCCGAGTACGTCGAGCTCAAGGCGCTGCTGGCCGGCGGTCGGCTGGGCCGGCCGCTCATGGTGCACAACCGCCACCGCAACGTGGCCAGCCCGCCCGGCTTCACCGACGCCATGCTCATCAACGACTCGGTCGTGCACGAGACGGACGTCACCCGCTGGCTGCTCGACCAGGAGATCACGGCGGTCACCGTGCTGCGTCCGGCGCCGTCGCCGAACGCCCCCGAGGGCCTGGCCGATCCGCAGTTCGTCGTCCTGGAGACCGAGGGCGGCGCACTCGCCGACGTCGAGATCTTCGTCAACTGCGGCTTCGGCTACCAGGTGCAGGCCGAGGTGGTCTGCGAGTGCGGCACCGCCCGCATCGGCGACGGGCACGTCATGGTCACCACCATGGCCGGCCGCTGGGGCGGAACCGTCGCCCAGGACTTCGTGGAGCGCTTCGAGGAGGCGTACGACCGCGAGGTGCAGGCATGGGTCGACGCCACTCGGCGCGGCGAGGTCACCGGGCCGAGCGCCTGGGACGGCTACGCCGCGGCGGCCGTCTGCGAGGCGGGCGTCCGCGCCCAGTCGGAGGGCCGCCGTACGCGGGTCGACCTGATCGAACGTCCCCCGTTCTACGCCTGACCCGCCTGACCCGCCTGATCCTGCTGATTCGTCGGAGCACCGCAGGGGTCATGGTGACATGCGTCACAGGGTCGCTCCGGGAACTCGGCCCCCGTCCCGTCCGACTCCTGAAGCGGTACGGCTCGATCCGACCGGCGCCGTACGAGGCGACCTGGAGACCCGGTATGGACGAGCCCCGACGAACCCCCTCCGGCGTGCCGGTGACGCTCCGGAGGCTGGTGCCGCCGCCCGCGCTGGCCGGCTTCCTGCTGCTGCTGGCGCTCGTCTTCGCGGTGTCGTACGCCGTCGGGGCCGGCGCCGGCCCCGTGGCGCCCGGGATGCACGCCCCCGGTACCGGCGCAGACGGCGGCGACCATGGCGGCGACATGGGAGACATGGGGGACATGGGGCACGGGCACGGGGGAGTCGGCTGATGGGCGGGGAGCCGGAGGCCGTCCTCGTGACCACCGACCTGACCGTCGGCGGGATGACCTGCGCGGCCTGTGTGACGCGCGTGGAGAAGAAGCTGGGCAGGCTGGACGGGGTCAGCGCCACCGTCAACCTGGCCACCGGGCTGGCCCGGGTGAGCCATCCCGCGAACCTGCGGCCCGAGGAACTGGTCGCGACGGTCGAGAAGGCCGGCTACACGGCCGCGCTTCCCGCGCCTCCCCGGACCCGGGAGCGGCGGGACACCGACGGCGAGGCCCGCGAGGACGCCCGGCGGGAGCGCGACCGGCTCCTGATCACGGCGCTGCTCGCGGTGCCCGTGCTCGTGCTGTCGATGGTGCCGTCCCTGCAGTTCCGCAACTGGCAGTGGCTGTGCTTCGTGCTGGCCGCGCCGGTCGCCGTCTGGGGAGCCTGGCCCTTCCACGTGCGGGCGGTCCGGGGACTGCGGCACTCGGCGGCGAGCATGGAGACACTGGTGTCGCTGGGCGTGGTCGCGTCCTTCTCCTGGTCGGCGTACGCGTTGTTCCTCGGCGGCGCGGGCGGGCCCGGGATGCGGATGCCGCTCAGTCTGCTCCCCTCCGCCTCGGACGGCGCCGCCCACGTGTATCTGGAGGCGGCCGTCAGCGTTCCACTGTTCGTGCTGACCGGCCGCTTCCTGGAGGGACGGGCCCGGCGCGGCACCGGGGCGGCGCTGCGGTCGCTGGCCCGGCTCGCCGCCAAGGAGGTGGCCGTCCGCGACGCCGGCGGGGAACGCCTCGTCCCGATCGAGCGGCTGGGCGTCGGCGAGGTCTTCGTCGTACGGCCCGGGGAGCGGGTGGCGACCGACGGCGAGGTGGTGGAGGGCAGCTCCGCCGTGGACCTGTCCCTGGTCACCGGGGAGAGCGAGCCGGTCGAGGTCGGACCGGGCTCGGCCGTGATCGGCGGCGCCGTCAACGCGGGCGGCCTGCTGCTCGTACGGGCAACGGCCGTCGGCGCCGACACACAGCTCGCCCGGATCACCCGGCTGGTGACCGACGCGCAGGCCGGGAAGGCGAAGGCACAGCGGCTCGCCGACTCGGTGGCCGGGGTGTTCGTCCCGGCGGTCCTGGCCCTGGCCGTCACCGCCCTCGGGTTCTGGCTGGGGGCCGGCGCCGACCCTCAGGCCGCCGTCACCGCGGCCGTGGCCGTCCTGGTCGTGGCCTGTCCGTGCGCGCTCGGGCTGGCGACGCCGACCGCGCTGCTGGCCGCCACCGGCCGCGGTGCCCAGCTCGGCGTCCTGGTGCGCGGCCCGCAGGCACTGGAGGGGCTGCAGCACATCGACACCGTCGTCCTCGACAAGACCGGCACGCTGACCTCGGGGCACATGACCGTCGCGCGGGTCACGCCCGTGCCCGGCGGGATCGGACGGGACGCCGCCCTGCGGCTGGCCGGGGCGGTCGAGCAGGGCTCGGAGCATCCGCTGGGCCGGGCGATCGCCGCCCATGCGCGGCGGGCCCGCCCCGAGCTGCCGCTGCCGGACGTCAGCGGGTTCGGCGCGGTGCCGGCCCGGGGCGTCCTCGGTCGCGTCGAAGGCCGCCTCGTCGAGGTCGCCGCGCCGGACGGTGAGCTGCCCACGGCGCTGTCGGATGCGCTGCCGGCGGCGGAGGCCGCCGCGCACACCACGGTCCTGGTGCGGGTGGACGGCGTGCCCGAGGCCCTGATCGAGGTCGGGGACGCCCTGCGGCCCGGCAGCTACCGTGCCGTGGACAGGCTGCGGCGCCTCGGTGTCCGGCCGGTGCTGGCCACCGGCGACCGGGAGGCACCCGCCAGGGCCGTCGCCGCGGCGCTCGGCATCGAGGAGGTGCACGCCCGCCGCACACCCGAGGACAAGGCCGCCCTCGTGCGCAAGCTGCGGGAGGACGGCCGCCGGGTCGCGGTCGTCGGCGACGGCGTGAACGACGCCGCGGCCCTGGCCGGGGCCGACCTCGGCATCGCCATGGGCAGCGGCACCGACGTGGCCATCGGCGCGGCCGACGTGACGCTGGTGCGCGGCGACATCGAGGCACTGGCGGACGCGGTGCTGCTCGCCCGGCGCGCGCTCGCCACGATCCGGACCAACCTGGTGTGGGCCTTCGGGTACAACGTCGTCACCGTGCCGCTCGCCCTGGTGGGGCTGCTCAGCCCGATGCTTGCCGCCGCCGCGATGTCGGTCAGCTCGCTGCTGGTGGTCGGCAACAGCCTGCGGCTGCGCACCTGGCAGCCGTCACCCGTCAGGAGGCGCACGCGATGACCGGACAGCACCCCTGGCGCCCGTCCCGCCGCCGGCTCACCGACGCCCTGCTCGCCGCCCTCGCGCCCGTCGCCGTGTGCAGCGTCGCCCTGGGCGGCCTGACCACCTGGGTCGGCGCCGGTGAGGCGGGCAGCCCGGCCCGGATCGACGTCACGGCCGGCCGGGTCTTCCTGCCCTACGGGGACAGCACGGAGACCGCCGCGTTCTTCACCGTCTCCAACTCCGGCGGCGCGGACGACAGGCTGGTCGCCGTCACCTCGACGGCCGTCGGCGGGGACATCGCGCTCAGCGGCCACCGCATGACCCCGAGCGGGGCGGCCTACAAGGACCGGGTGGCCTCGGCCACCGTCCCGGCCGGCGGCGAGCTGTCCATGGCTCCGCACGGCGTGGACGTGACGCTGCGGGCGGGATCCGGATGGCATGCCGGCGAGCTGGTGCCGTTCACGCTGCACTTCGAGCGCAGCGGCCGGATCAGGACGGTCGCCGTCGTGGTCCGCCCCGGCGAGCCCGGCTCGTGACGGCCGGCGTGTGACGGCCGACTCGTGACCGGGCCCCCGACGGGGTGGTGACCGCGGGCGCCCTGACGGCCGCCGTGGGCGAATCCCGGCCGTTTCCGGACCCCGCGCACGACGTCCGGCGGGCGGGTGCGAGGATGAGAGCGCCATGAAAGCCGGGTGGTGTGCTCGCACGATTCGGGCCGCGATGTTCGCGGCCGTCTGCGTGCTGCTCGCCGCTCTGGGCCACGTCCTGATGTCGGGCAGCCATGTGCCCTGGTGGACGCTGGCGGCCGGCCTCGGGATGACCGGCACCGTGGGCTGGGCCCTGGCCGGCCGTGAGCGCGGGCTACCGCTCGTCGTCTCCGTCGCGGTCGCCGCCCAGGCGGTGCTGCACTCGGCGTTCTCCCTCGGGCAGTCCGCGGACACGGCCACGGGCTCCATGCGCCACGACATGGGCGCGATGGACATGGGCTCCATGGACATGGGCTCCCTGGGGTCCCTGGTCCACCTCGGGCACAGCATGGGCGGCTCCTCGTCGTCCGGCATGCTCGCCGCCCACCTGCTCGCCGCGCTGCTGTCGGGCCTGTGGCTGGCGTACGGGGAGCGGGCCGTGTTCCGCATCCTCAGGGCGGTCGCCGGATGGCTGGCCGCACCCCTGCGCCTGCTGCTCGCGCTGCCCGTGCCCGCTCACCGCCCGCGCCCGCGGGTACGGTGTCGCCGCGCCGCGAGGGCGCCGCGCCTTCTGCTCCTCGTCCACTCGATCATCTCCCGGGGTCCTCCCGCGGGGGCCGCTGTCGCCTGACGACAGCCGGCGTCCCGAGGCGGCCCCCTGCGCCCCTCGGGCCCGGCCGTACGCCCACACCCGCGGGACACCCGCGCGTGTCCCGTGCGGCCGGCTCCCCACTCACCGGGGTCGCGGACCGCCGCGCACTCGCGCCTGCCGGTCCGCACCCGGATGATCCGAGAAGGACACCAGGTGATCACCCCTGCCCTGCTCGCCCCGCGCGAGAACACCGAGAACACCGACAACGCGGAGAAGACCGGCGCATCAGAGAGAGCGGCGGCCGACGACTCGATCACCGCCTGGGCGCTCGCCGCCCGCGGCGGGGACCGGGACGCCGTGGAGCACTTCGTCCGCGCCCTGCACCGCGACGTCCAGCGCTATGTGGCCCACCTGTGCGGTGACCCCCAGGCCGTCGACGATCTGGCGCAGGACACGTTCCTGCGCGCGCTCGGCAGCCTGCACCGCTTCGAGGGCCGCTCCTCGGCCCGTGCCTGGCTGCTGTCCATCGCCCGCCGCGCGGTCATCGACAGCCACCGGCACGCGGCTGCCCGGCCGCGGCTGTCCGACGTACCGGACTGGCAACTGGCCGTGGAGCGAGCCCAGCCCCACGGCCTGCCCGGCTTCGACGACGGCATCGCGCTGCTCGACCTGCTGGCCGCGCTGCCCGACGAACGGCGGGAGGCGTTCGTCCTCACCCAGATGCTGGGCCTGCCGTACGCGGAGGCGGCCGAGCTGAGCGACTGCCCGGTGGGCACGGTGCGCTCCCGGGTGGCCCGCGCCCGGGCAAGCCTCATGGATCTGCTTGCGGAGGCGGAGGAACCGGATCCGGCGGTCGCCCTGGCGGCCGCCTGACGGCGCGGGCGCCGGCGACCGCTCTCCCCACGGCCCTCTCGGCGCCCGCCCTCCAGCGGGCGCCGGCGCCTTGGCCGCCGCGGGGAGAACCGGGCCTCGCGCCGGCCGGTTGACGTCCTGTCAGGTCAACCGCGCCCGGTGCCCCGCGCACGGGAACCCTCGGCACCCTCGCCCCGACTACTGGTCCGGGTGACGGACGGTCACCCGCGGACCGAGTGAATCCTGGAGAGTTCCGATGCGTTCTCGTATGTGGAGCGGTACGACCGGCGTAGCCCTGTTGGGCGTGCTCGCGGCGGGCTGCGGAGGCGGAGGGACCGGCACCGGGGACGACGGTGCGGGGAAGACCGGCACGTCCGCATCCGGCGGATATCCCGTGACCGTCACCGACTGCATGGGCGCAAAGACCACGTTCACCGCCGCCCCGCGCAAGATCGTCACCAGCAACGCCTCCAGTCTGGAACTCCTGCTGCGGCTGGGCACGGGCGACAAGGTCATCGGCACCGGCTTCCCGCCCGGCAAGGGCACGCTGCCCGGCGCGCTGGACGCGCAGGCGCGGAAGGTGGAGGTGCTCAGCCGGAGCGTGATTCCCAAGGAAAAGCTCCTCGGCTCGGGCGCGGACCTGTACATCGACACCTTCGCGTCCATGGGCGGCATGGGGGGCGGCGGCATGGGAGACGCGCCGACCGAGGCCGAGTTCAAGGCGGCCGGGATCAAGCACATCCACCTGAAGTCCACCGCCTGCGCGCCGACGGGCAAGAGCCCGGTCACCGACCTGTCCGGCGTCGAGGCCGACATCACCTCCCTCGGCGCGGTCACCGGAACCGGGGCCACAGCGAGGGAACTCGTCGCCGGGATGGAGAAGCAGGTCGCCGCCGTCCGCGAGGCGGTCGGTGACACGCCGCAAGGCGAGCGGCCGACGTACTTCTTCTTCGACTACGACGCCGGCACCAAGCAGCCCACCGTCGTCTGCAACCGGCAGATCGCCAACGCGGTGATCAGCCTGGCCGGCGCGCGCAACGTCTTCGCCGACTGCGACGGCGACCGCAAGCAGGTCGGCTGGGAGGACGTGATCGCCCGGAACCCGGACTGGATCCAGCTGGGCGTGCGCAACCGGGGCAGCGAGGCGGCGAACAAGAAGGCGTTCGACGAGGCACAGAGGTGGCTGGAGACCAACGCGGCCACCAAGGGGCTGACGGCGGTGAAGAAGGGGCACCTGGTGCGCATCGGCTCGGAGCAGACCACCATCGCCGGGGTCGAGAACGCCGACACGGTCCGGAAGATCGCCGCGATCCTCTACCCCGGCAAGGTCGACTGATCGTGGTCCTGGCTCCGTTGCGGCGCGGCAGGGCGAAGAGGCACTCCGGGACGCGTGGCCTGCCCGCGGGGCCGTCGGCCCTGGTCCTGGGTGTGGCCCTGCTGGTCGCCCTCACGGCCGCGGTGTCCTGGGGATCCACGTCGATCCCGCCGGGCGACGTGTGGGGCGTGGTGGGGCGGCGGCTGTCCGGCGAGGCCCCACGGCCGGGCACCGACGACCTGATCGTGTGGCAACTGCGCGTCCCCCGCGCCCTGCTGGCGGCACTCGTCGGTGCGGGGCTCGGCGTCGTCGGCACGGCCGTACAGGCTCTCGTCCGCAACCCGCTGGCCGACCCGTACCTGCTGGGCATCTCCAGCGGCGCATCACTCGCCGCCGTCGCCGCGATCGTGCTCGGCCTCGGCGCGGGCGGGGCGCTGGGTCTGGGCCTTTCCGGGGCGGCGTTCGCGGGAGCGTTGGGCACGTTCACGCTGGTGTGGGCCGTGGCCCGGCGCGGCGGGGGATTCGCGCCGCTGCGGCTGGTACTGGCCGGCGTGGCGATCGGGCAGTTTCTGTCCGGCTTCACCAGCTACCTCGTGCTCCAGGCCGGGGACGAGCAGCAGACCCACAGCGTGCTGTTCTGGCTCATGGGAAGCCTGAGCGGGGCGAGTTGGCCGCTGCTGGCGGTGCCGGCGGCCACCGTTCCCCTCGCCCTGCTGTGGCTGCAGGCGCGCGCCCGGGCGATGAACGCCCTGCTGATGGGTGACGAGACGGCGGCCGGGCTCGGCATCGACGTGACCCGGCTGCGCCGCGAACTGTTCACCGTGACCAGTGTGCTCACCGGCGTCCTGGTCGCGGTATCGGGTGCGATCGCCTTCGTCGCCCTGATGGTGCCGCACGTCTGCCGCCTGGTCGTCGGCGGGGACCACCGCCGGCTGCTGCCCCTTTCCGCGCTGTCGGGGGCGGTACTGCTGGTCGTGGTCGACATCGTCTGCCGTACCGCCCTGGACACACAGGAGTTGCCGGTCGGCGTCGTCACCTCGCTCGTGGGGGCGCCGGCCCTGCTGTATCTGCTGGACCGGCGTCTGGAGAGCGGCCGTTGAGGATCGACATCGAGGACCTGCACGTCGACTACGCCGGCCGCACGGTCGTGGCCGGTGCCCATCTGGTGGCGGCCGAGGGCGAGATCACGGGCCTTGTCGGCCCCAACGGCAGCGGCAAGTCCACCCTCCTGCGCACCGTCTACCGCCACCTCAGGCCCAGCGCGGGGCGGGTGCTGCTGGACGGCGCCGATCTGCGCGCTCTGAGCCCCACCGAGTCGGCCCGGCACGTGGCGGCCCTGCCGCAGGAGCGGGGCGGCGACTTCGAGTTGACCGTACGGGAGGTCGTCGCCATGGGACGTACGCCCTACAAACGGGCGTTCGCGGGCGAGGACGACGCCGACCGGGACATCGTCGCCCGTGCCCTGGCCGACGTCGGCATGGACCGGCACTCCGGGCGGCGGTTCACGGCCCTGTCCGGGGGAGAACGCCAACGAGTCCTGCTGGCCCGCGCGTTCGCTCAGGACCCGGACGTCCTGGTGCTGGACGAGCCGACCAACCATCTCGACATCCGTCACCAGGTGGAGCTGCTCGCCCTGTTGCGCGCCAGGCGCCGTACGACGCTGGTGTCGCTGCACGACCTCAACGCCGCCGCATCGGTGTGCGACCGGCTGCACGTCCTGCACGCCGGGACCGTGGTGGCCTCCGGCCCGCCGCGCGAGGTCCTCACGCCCGCGCTGGTGGCCGAGGTGTTCGGCGTACGGGCGACGGTGGTCGACCACCCCTTGACCGGTGACCCGCTGATCGCCTTCGACCACCAGGGCCCGGCCGGCACGGGGACGGCGGGGGACACGTAGCCGCACACCGGCGGATGACGAAGGGCCGGGCGGGACCCCGAGGAAGGGGCCTGCCCGGCCTGTCCCGCACCACGGGACCGCCGGCGCCACGACTTTGACGTGCAGTCGGAGGCGTCCGGGAACTCACCCCCGGCGCCTGACGACTTGTGGGACGAGGCTGCCGACCGGCAGCCCGGCCGCGATGATGAGGGGCAGAAGGGTGACACACCACGGTCCCGGTTCGGAACCGCCCGGCCACATATCCGTCGGCGAGGACAGACCGCTGCTGGTGGCCGTCGCGGGCCTGCTGTCGTTCGTGGCGATGCTCGACATGAACATCGTGAACGTGGCCCTGGCGGACATCGCCGATGGTCTGCACGTGTCCGCCGCCACCGCCCAGTGGGCGGTGCTGGCCTATCAACTACCGGTCGTGGCCCTGCTGCTGCCCGTCGGCCGGTGGCTGGACGGCGTGGGGATGCGCTCCGCCGTACTGGTCCCGACCGCCGGCTTCGCCCTGAGCAGCGCGCTGGCCGCCGCAGCTCCCTGGGCGGCCTGGCTGATCGCCGCCCGCCTGGTGCAGGGAGCGTTCGGGGCGGTGCTGTTCGTGCTGATGCCGGTCCTCGCGATCCGCTCGGTGCGGCCGGAGCGGCGCGCCCGGGCCTTGAGCGTGCCCGCGACCCTGGGGCCACTGGGCGCGGTGACCGGACCGGCCGTTGGCGGCCTGCTGCTCGACCACTGGGGCTGGCACTCCGTGTTCCTCGTCAAGATCCCGTTCTGTGTGCTCGCCCTGATCGTGGCCTGGCGGGCGATGCCACGGGACGGCGGGCTGAAACGGCCCGACCGGCGGGCTGCGGCGGACGCCCTGCTCGTGTCCTCGGGCACGGCGGTCGTGCTGCTGGCGCTGACCCTGGCGTCCGACGGCACACCGTGGCTGGTGCTCGCGCTCGCCGCGGTCCCGCCGCTGTGGTGGTGGCTGCGCGGACCGGGCGGTCGCCCGGTGACCGAGACCATGCGGGTCCCGGGACTGCTCCGGGCACACGGGTCGGTGCTCGCCCTCGCGGCCGGATTCGCCGCCATGCGGTACGTGGTCGCCCTGTACCTGCAGCGCGACGGCGGGTTCAGCGCCACCACGACCGGTCTGACCCTCCTGGCCTTCCCGCTCGCCATGGGCCTGGCCGGTCCCCTCGGCGGGCGCCTCGCCGACCGGTACGGCGCCCGGCCGGTCGCGGCCACCGGCGCCGCGCTCACCACGGTCGGCCTGCTGCTGCTCGTCCCCTCGGCAGACGGCTGGTCACCGGCGGACGTGGTCTGGCGGCTGGCTCTGGCGGGCGTCGGCATGGGCCTGAACGGCGGCCCGACCCAGGCCCTGGTCATGACCACCGTCCCGCGTAACCGGACCGCGACCGTCGGGTCGACCGTCCAGCTCGCCCGCAGCCTCGGTTTCACCCTCGGCCCCGCCCTGGCCACCGTCGCCCTGGGACCGACCGGTTCCGGCGCCGGCGTCCACGCAGGGCTCGCCCTGGCCGCCTGCGCGGCCTGTCTCGCCGTACCTCTGCTCGCCCTGCCCGGACACCGGCCCGGCCCGGCGTCGGAGAAGACCACCGACACGGCGCCCGCCGTAAACCCCTGACGCAACGTCACCCCCACGCCGTCCGCGACGAGCGGGCCGCCGCCCCGGCTTCCGAGGACTCGTCGGCCCCTTCCCGTGGCCAAAACCCCACCAGCCCGCCTCCCGCACTCTGAGGAGCCGTTCCGCATGACCCTCCACGAACCCGTGCCCGCCCCCGATCCGGACACCCTGCCGGACCCGGTCCCGCTCATCGGCTGCCCGTACAAGAGCAACCCCTACCCCCTCTACGAACGGATGCGCGAGGACGGTCCGGTGCACCGCGTCCTCTTCCCGAGCGGGGTGACCGCCTGGCTCGTCACGGGCTACGACGCGGCGCACGCCGCCCTCAACGACGAGCGGCTCGGCAAGGACCACGACCGCGGCAACGACCGCTGGCGCGCCCGCGCCTCGATCATGCCCGAACCCCAGCACTCCCAGCTCCAGGTCCACCTGCTGCACCAGGACCCGCCGCGCCACACCCGTATGCGGCGGTTCGTGACCGACGCCTTCACTCCCCGCCGGGTCGAGAATCTGCGGCCCCGCTTCCAGGAACTGGCCGACAGCCTCGTCGACGCCCTGCCCGCGACCGGTCCCGCCGACCTCGTCGCCGACTTCGCCGCCCTCTTCCCCTTCCAGGTGCTCGCCGAGGTCATCGGCCTGCCCCCCGAACTGGCCGCGCGCTTCGACCGGGACTGGGGCAAGGTCGTCCAGCCGGTCGGTCCCAGCGACCCGGGACGGCCGCGGTACGAGACGCGGCTGCACGGACTGCAGAGCTACATAACCGAGGTCGTGGCCCACAAACGCGCACACTGGGACGACGACCTGCTCAGCCGTCTCGTCGCGGCCCGTGACCGCCGCGAACTGTCCCAGGAGGAGCTGGACTCGATGATCTTCCAGCTCCTCGTCGCGGGCCAGGAACCGGTCACCAACCAGATCACCACCGCGCTGATCGCCCTGTTCCGCCACCCCGACCAGCTCGCCCGGCTGTGCGCCGAGCCCGGTCTGCTGCCGCGCGCGGTGGAGGAACTCCTGCGGTACGACGGCGCCTTCGAGCTCACCACCTGGCGCTTCTTCGACCAGGACAGTGACCTGTACGGCACCGAGGTCCCGGCGGGCGACTCGGTGATCGTCTCCCTGTCCGCCGCCAACCGAGACCCGCGCCGCTTCCCCGGCCCGGACACCCTCGACCTCGACCGCAGCCCCAACCCCCACCTGGCCTTCGGGCACGGCATCCACTTCTGCCCCGGCGCCGCCCTCGCCCGCGCCGAACTCGACATCGCCCTCGGCACGCTGCTGGCGCGGCTGCCCGGCCTCCGCCTCGCCATCGGGGACGAGGACATCGAGTGGATCCCGGCAGTCCTCGGCCGCGGCGCCGGCCGCCTCCCCGTCGGCTACGACCGGCGCCTCTGACCGGAGTCACCCGGCCGGCCGCCACGCCTGGCCGCCCCGCCCCGGCAGCGCCCCGCCCCTCGAAGGGCCCCACCCCGAACCGGCTGTCCGTGAACCGGCTGTCCGTGAACCGGCTGTCCGTGAACCGGCCGCCCCCGAACCGGCCGCCCGCGCCCGGCCCATCGCCGCGGCGTCATCCCGTCATGCCCTCAAGTCCCCACACACCCCTGGTTCCCGGAGGAACGACATGCCCACGACGACCGCCCCGCACGGCCTCCCCACGAGTGCCGGCGTCTCGATCCTGAACCTGCTGCTGCCCCACCACCGCACCACCGGACCCGCCCCCGCCTCCGCCGAGGCGTTCCCCCACCAACTGCGCCGGATCGACGACTTCGTGCGCGAGGGCCGGCCCGTCGTCTTCGCCCTGCCCGGTTTCCCCTGCAAGTCACCCAACCCGGCCAAGGTCCTCGGCACCCTCCCCGACCAGGGCGAACGTCTCTCCCTCGGCTTCCTGAACAGCCTGTGCGAGGAGATCGCCGGGATATACGCGCCCGGCGCCCGCGTCATCGTCTGCTCCGACGGCCATGTCTTCGGCGACATCATCAACGTCCCCGACGCCGACATCGACGCCTACTCCGACGGCCTGCGAAGAATGATCGCCGAGGAGGACCTGGAGCACCTGTCCGTCTTCGACCTGCGCGACGTCCTCGGTGACATCCCGCACGACGCGAAGCGCGCCCACATCCATGACCGTCATGCGCCCGCCCTGGACGCGCTGCGGGAAGAAGTCCGCGCCGGCGGCCAGCCCCTCGACCTCTACCGCGGTATCACCCGTTTCCTCGTCGAGGACACCGCCGGGTTCACCGGGACCCGCTCCGCCCTGCAACGCGAGTGCAGGCAGCGCGCCTACGGCGTCATCCAGCGCAGCCGCGCCTGGGGCGACGTGGTGGCCGAACACCATCCCCACGCAGTCCGCCTGTCGATCCACCCCCAGCCCCTCGGCTCGCCCAAGTTCGGCATCCGCCTCCTTCACGCGCCCGACGCCTGGACCACTCCGTGGCACTCGGCGGCCCTGCGCCGAACCGACGGCACCTGGACCCTCATGCCCCGCCACCAGGCCGCACGCCTCGGCCGCCCGGTCGAGCGGTACGGCAGGCCGAGCCATTTCGAGCAGGACTGACCATCCCGCGGGCACGGTTGCCGGCCGTGCCCCGGGCCGGGTCCCGCCCGCATCCGCCTCCGGTCGTCGGCTGATCGGACCGGACCGGGCGGCGGGGGCCGCGGTTGCCGACGGCGACGGCCCGCGGGATCAGCCGCCGGACGGAAGCACGCCGAGCCGGACCGCCGAGGGCCGCCGCGGATCGTGGTGGATCTCCTGCTCCGCAGCCAGCAGACGGACGGCGCTCGCCGTCGGCTCGCCGCTGCCGGGGTTGCGGGCGAACCGGGGGTGGGCCCCGCTGGAGACCTGGAGCCGGATGCGGTGGCCGGCCCGGAACCGGCAGGCGGTCGGTGCGAGTTCGAGGACGAGCGCGAGCACTCCGTCCGTATCGACCTCACCGGCGGCACCGGAGCCGGGCCGCACCCGGATCAGCCCGTCGGTGATGTCCACCGACCGGCCGTCCGGGTGCACGTCGCAGAGCCGGGCGAAGAAATCGGTGTGCGCGAGCGTGGAGCGTACGTACAGCTCGGCCGAGACCTCACCGACGACGTCCAGGTCGGCCTCCAACGGGTCGGTGGTGAAGGTGAGTACGTCCGCGCGGGCCTCCAGCGCGCGGTTGTCCCGCGGTCCGCAGCCGGCGCCCGTCCATGCGCCACCGACGGCCGGGGTGGGGTCCGCCGGGTCGTAGCGGTAGCGGTCGGGGACGCTCGGCGGCGGAGGGGAAGGGTCGAGCCGGCCACCCGGATGCAGGTACCAGCGCCGGGAGAGCGCCCGTGGCGGCCAGGCGTCGAAGCCGCGCCACTCCTCGGCGCCGAGCACGAACAGGCGCACCGGATCCGGCTCAGCGGTGCCGTCGGCGGCCCCGCGGCCGGATCCGGGTACGGCCCTGCGCTCGGGCACGAACTCCCGGCCGGGGCGGACCCCGTGGCCGGTGACGGGCTCGGGCTCGGGCTCGGAAAAGACTCCGGCGAGCCAGTCCAGGGAGTCCGTCATGAAGGCCGGCCACCAGCGGCCGATCGCCGTGTGCGTCCACGGTCCGACGGTCAGCCGGGGCGCCGCGCCGCCGGCCCGCAGCAGCGCGTACTGCTGGAGCGTCTGCGGCAGGAAGGCGTCGTACCAGTTGCCCTGGAGCAGCACGGGAACGCCCGGGTGCCCTGCGAGCCCGGCGCTGTGGTCGGACGCGGACCAGTACGGATCGTCACCGGCCTCGTGCGCCAGCCAGGCGTCGAGGTGCGGGTGGTCGCGGCCCAGCGCCCGCGCGACGGCCGGGCCGAGCGGCAGCTCCCGGTAGGCGATCCGCCGCAGTCTCCGCTTCTCGTGCAGCTGGCGCAGGGTGTCCCGGACCGGTCCGCGCTTCGGGTGGCTGAGCATCGATGCCCAGCCGGCCATCGTGTCCAGGGCGAACGCGCCGCCCGGCCAGGTGACCCGTGCGTACTCGTGCGGTCCCATCTGGACCACCATGCCGCGCAGTCCGGGCGGCGGGTCGTCCAGCAGCGCCCACTGCACATAGCCCAGGTAGCTGGCCCCGATGGTGGCGAACTCGCCCGGATACCAGTCCTGTCCACTCATCCAGGAGGCGGTGTCCCGGCCGTCGGCGGCCTCCTGGACCCATGGCTCGAACGTCCCGCCCGAGCCGAAGGTTCCCCGGCAGCGCTGCACCAGCACCTGGTATCCGCGCTCGGCGTACAGCCGGCCGTAGAGCAGGCCGATGGGCAGGTCCCAGCCGTACGGGTTGCGCACCAGCAGGGTCGGCGGCCGGCCGCCGCCGGCCGGCGCGTAGTGGTCGGCGAGCAGGACGACGCCGTCACGCATCGGCACCCGTATGCCCCTGGTGACCCGGACGTCCCGGGTGACGGCCGGCGGCAGCCGCATCAGCCGGCCCGCCACGCTCGCGGCGAGTGCGCCACGTCTTCGCTCAGCCCGCACGGAACAGTCCCAGGGCGGCGAGCAGCCGGAGGTTCTCGGCGGCGCTCCACCACTCGGCGACCCGGCCCTCGTGGATCCGCAGGATGTCGATGCCCCGGTTGGCGACCGGTGTGCCGGGCGCGGCGGTGGCCTCGGGCAGCCCCCCGCGGTAGACGCCGGCGAACCGCCAGCCGCCGGTGACGTACGCCCCTTCGGCGACCGGGCCCACCTCGGTGGTGTAGGTCAGGTCCGCGATGCCCTGGACACCGCCGATCAGGGCGAGGGCGCCGTCGCGGTCGCCGATCAGGCTCGGGTCGATGCTGTCCGACAGTTTCGGCGAGTGGACGGTGATCCGCTCGGCGAGCAGTTCCTTGCCGACCAAGAGGTCGCCGTTCCACAGGGCGATCCACTTCTCCCAGATGCGGTGCGCCTCGGCCGGGGTGGGGTCGATGGTCATTTTGTCTCCTGGGTGCTCAGTGGGATCCGACCGGGCCCGGGCTGCGGTCGGGGTCGGGGGTGACGCCGGTGGTGGTGCGGTGGACAAGGGGCGCACCGTCGGCGGCGAGATGGTGACGGCGGTCGCGCAGGAGCTGGCGCAGGTAGCGGTAGACGTCCAGTTCGACGGTGAGCCGGGGCGTCGCGGAGTAGCGCCGGCGCACCTTCCGCTCGTCGGCGGCGATCTCGGCCAGCATCGCCTCCCGGCCGGGCAGCCGGGTACGTCCCTCGATCAGGTCGGCGGTCCATTCGGCCTGTGCCTCGGCGACGGGGGTGATGGCGCTCAGCGTCTTGGCGAAGCCGAGGAAGAACATCCTTTCGTGACCCGGCATCACGATCCGGCGGAAGAGCCGCATCGGGCCGACCATCACCGGGGTCGACTCCTGTGGCAGGAAAGGGAAGCTGAACTTGTAACCGGTGCACCAGACGATCGCGTCGAACTCCTCGACCGAGCCGTCGGTGAACCGCACCCGACTGCCGCCGTCGAAGCGCTCGATGCCCGGCCGCACCGCGATCCGGCCGGCCTTGACCGCCGGCAGGTAGCCCTCACAGGTGGCGGGGTGGGTGCGCAGTGCGAGGTGACCCGGGGCCGCCAGGCCGTACCGGCTGATCCTGCCCTGCGTCACCCAGAGCATCGCGGTCAGCAGGAGGCTCTGCACCAAGGGCGGCACGTACGTGGCGAGCGGCAGGTTGGCCTTGTCGGCGGGTCTGCCGAAGAGGTACTTCGGGGTGATCCAGAAGCCGCGCCGGGCACTGGAGACCACCCGGTCGGCCACGGCCGACAGTTCGGTGGCGATGTCGCAGGCGGTGTTGCCGAATCCGACGACCAGCACCCGCCGGCCGCGCAGCGGGTCGGGCCTCTTGTAGTCCTTGCTGTGCAGCTGGGTGCCGGTGAACTCGCCCCGGTACGCGGGCTCCGGCCACTTCGGGTCCCAGTGGAAGCCGTTGGCGACCAGGACGTGGGAGTAGCGGTGGGTCTGTCCGTCGTCCAGTGTGACCAGGTATCCGGTGCCGTCCTTGACCACCCCGGTCACCGAGGTCCGGAAGCGGATGTACCGGCGCAGGCCGAAGTGCTCGGTGTAGCGCTCCAGGTAGTCGAGCATCTGCGGATGCCCGGGGAACAGCGGATAGTCCTCGGGCATCGGGAACTTGGGGAACCCGCTCATGTCCCGGGAGCTGTTCAGCTCGATGGAGTCGTAGACGGCGGAGGTGCCGCTGTCGTTGCAGAACCGCCACTGGCCCCCGATGTCGGAGCCCTTCTCGTACACGTCGAACGGGATACCCCGTTCGCTGAGGACCTGCGCGGCCGCGAGCCCGCAGACCCCGGCCCCGATGACGCACACCCGTACGGACATCCGATCGCTCCCTCGCGAACTCCACTGGCCCGGAAAGTGTTCGCAAGCTGGCTAAAGACGCCCTTGTGTTCGGTCGGCCGGGGCCACTTGCGCCGGTCGGCTGCGCCCGGGCTCCACCCACCCGGACGCCGCTCTCCGCCTTCCGGGACGACAGGCGCGCCCCCGCGTGTACCGCACGACCTTCGGCGCCGGCCCGTGAGACCGTGCGGCCCGGGCGGGTCGTGGCGGAGACCGCGGCCAATGAGACACTGCCCACTCGCGCCGGCCACCAGGCGCAGCGCGAAGTGCCGGCACAGGGTAGGGATGCCGCTGAGAGCCGACGGGACCGATGCCGACGACTGGACGTCACCGAGCCGTCCAGGCTCCCTGAGCCAGAGAGGACAGAATCGCCCATGAAGATCCTCATCAGCGCCGACATGGAGGGCGCCACCGGTGTCACCTGGCCCGCGGACGTGCTGCCGGGCACGCCGCAGTGGGAGCGGTGCCGGGCGATGTTCACCTCCGACGTGAACGCCGCCGTGCTGGGCTTCTTCGACGGCGGCGCCGACGAGGTGCTGGTCAACGAGGCGCACTGGACCATGCGCAATCTGCTCCTCGAACGGCTGGACGAGCGGGCGCAGATGCTCACGGGCCGTCACAAGTCCCTCTCCATGGTGGAGGGCGTGCAGCGCGGCGACGTGGACGGCATCGCCTTCGTCGGCTACCACGCGGGCGCCGGCATGGAGGGGGTGCTGGCGCACACCTACCTCGCCAACTCCATCACCGCTGTGTGGCTGAACGACGTGCGCGCCAGCGAGGGGCTGCTGAACGCGCACGTGGTCGCCGAGTACGGTGTGCCGGTGATCCTGGTCACCGGCGACGACGTCGCCTGCGAGGACGCGCTCGGGTACGCGCCCGAGGCGTTGAAGGTCGCCGTCAAGGACCATGTCTCGCGGTATGCGGCCGTGTGCCGCACCCCGGCCAGGACCGCCGCCGACATCCGCGCGGCGGCCAAGGAGGCGGCTTTTCTGGCGGTACGTCACAGGCCGGTGGCCGGCGGGCCGTTCACCGTGGCACTGGAGTTCGACGCGGAGCACCTGGCGATGGCCGCCACCGTGGTGCCGGGTGCGGAGCGCGTCGGGGAACGCAAGGTGGCGTACACGAGCGGGACCATGTACGAGGCGATCCGTACCTTCAAGGCGGTCACCACGATCGTCTCGGCCGCGGTGGAGGAGCAGTATGGCTGACCGGCAGGCACTCGACGAGGTCGTGCGGTTCACATCCGACCTCATCCGCATCGACACCACCAACCGCGGCGGCGGCGACTGCCGGGAGCGGCCCGCCGCCGAGTACGCGGCCGAGCGGCTGGCCGAGGCCGGCCTGCGGCCCACCCTGCTGGAACGCACCGAGGGCCGGACGAACGTCGTCGCCCGCATCGAGGGCACCGATCCCTCCGCCGGCGCGCTGCTCGTGCACGGGCACCTCGACGTGGTGCCCGCCGAGGCCGCCGACTGGAGCGTGCACCCGTTCTCCGGCGAGGTCCGGGACGGCGTCGTCTGGGGCCGGGGCGCGGTCGACATGAAGAACATGGACGCGATGGTCCTCGCGGTCGTGCGGGACTGGGCGCGCACGGGCGTGCGGCCGCGACGCGATCTCGTCATCGCGTTCACCGCCGACGAGGAGGCCAGCGCGGAGGACGGCTCCGGCTTCCTCGCGGACCGGCACGCGGACCTGTTCGAGGGGTGCACCGAAGGCATCAGCGAGTCCGGGGCGTTCACCTTCCACGACGGCAGCGGCCGGCAGATCTACCCGATCGCGGCGGGCGAGCGCGGCACCGGCTGGCTCAAGCTCACCGCGCGCGGCCGGGCGGGCCACGGCTCGAAGGTCAACCCCCGCAACGCGGTCACCAGGCTTGCCGCCGCCGTCGCCCGCATCGGCGCCCATGAGTGGCCGCTCAGACTCACCCCGACCGTGCGCGCCGCGCTCACCGAACTCGCCGCGCTGTACGGTCTCAAGCCCGACCTCGACGACGTGGACGGGCTCATCGAGAAGCTCGGCCCGGCTGCCGCGCTGGTCGAGCCGACCGTCCGGTGCAGCACCAACCCGACCATGCTGAAAGCCGGGTACAAGGTCAACGTCATCCCCGGCGAGGCCGTCGCGCATGTCGACGGACGCTATCTGCCCGGCACCGAGGGTGAGTTCCGCGCGACCCTCGACGAACTCACCGGGCCGGACGTGGAGTGGGAGTTCCACCATCGTGAGGTCGCCCTTCAGGCGCCGGTGGACTCGCCGACCTTCGCCCTGATGGCGGACGCCGTAAGGGAGTTCGCACCCGAAGGGCACGTGGTGCCGTTCTGCATGTCGGGCGGCACCGACGCCAAGCAGTTCTCGCGCCTCGGCATCACCGGATACGGGTTCGCGCCGCTGAAGCTGCCGGAGGGATTCGACTACGGGGCGCTGTTCCACGGCGTCGACGAACGCGTTCCGGTCGAGGCGCTGCACTTCGGCGTCCGCGTCCTCGACCGCTTTCTGCGCACGGCCTGATGGGGGGAGCGAAGGAGATGGCACGGACACTGGCGTACGGGGCATGGCCCTCGCCCATCGGGGCGGAGCTGGCCGCCGCGCACGACGGACAGCCCGAATCGGTGGGCTTCGTGGGCGACGAGGTGTGGTGGACCGAGCCGCGCCCCACCGAGGGCGGCCGCCGCACGCTCGTACGGCGCACGGCCGACGGCGGCCAGGAGCCGGTGCTGCCCGCGCCGTGGAACGTGCGCAGCCGGGTCATCGAGTACGGCGGCCGGCCCTGGGCCGGGGTGATGCGCCCCGAAGGGCCGCTGGTGGTGTTCGTGAACTTCGCGAACCAGCGGCTGTACGCGTACGAGCCGGCGCTTCCCGGCGCCGAGCCGCGCCCGCTCACCCCCCTGTCACCGGTGGGCGGCGGACTGCGCTGGGTCGACCCGCAGGTGCGTGCGGAGCGCGGCGAGGTCTGGTGCGTCCTGGAGGAGTTCACCGGGGACGGGCCCTCGGACGTGCGGCGGGTGGCGGCCGCCGTACCGCTCGACGGCTCGGCGGCCCAGGACCGGGACGCGGTGCGCGAACTCACCGAGGAGCGGCACCGTTTCGTCACCGGCCCGCGGCTGTCGCCGGACGGGCGGCGCGCCTGCTGGCTCGCCTGGGACCATCCCCGCATGCCGTGGGACGGCACCGAGCTGATGCTCGCGGAGGTGGCAGGCGACGGCAGGCTCCGCGAGCCCCGCGCCGTCGCGGGCGGCCCCGAGGAGTCGATCGCCCAGGCGGAGTGGGCGCCCGACGGCTCCCTGCTGTACGTCGGCGACCGCACCGGCTGGTGGAACCTCTACCGGGACGGCGTGCAACTGTGTCCCCGTGAGGAGGAGTTCGGCGGCCCGCTGTGGAAGATCGGACTGCAGTGGTTCGCCCCCCTGGAGAACGGGCTGATCGCCGTCGTGCACGGCAAGGGCGCCGGGCTCCTCGGGATCCTCGACCCGGACAGCGGCGAGGTCGTCGACACGGCCGGGCCCTGGACCGAGTTCGCCGCCACGCTCGCCGTGCACGGCAGCCGGATCATCGGCGTCGGCGCCAGTCCGCGCAGCGCGTACGAGGTCGTGGAGCTGGACTCCAGCACCGGCCGCGCCCGGGTGATCGGTGCCGCGCACGACGATCCCGTGGACCCCGCCTACTATCCCGAGCCCCAGATCCGCACCTTCACCGGCCCCGGGGGCCGCGAGGTCCACGCGCGCATCTACCCCCCGCACCACCCCGGCCACATCGCGCCGGACGACGAGCTGCCGCCGTACGTCGTGTGGGCGCACGGCGGGCCCACCGGCCGCGCCGCGTTCGTCCTCGACCTGGAGATCGCCTACTTCACCTCGCGCGGCATCGGCGTCGCCGAGGTCGACTACGGCGGCTCGACCGGATACGGGCGCGAGTACCGGGGCCGGCTGCGCGAACAGTGGGGCGTCGTCGACGTGGAGGACTGCGCGGCCGTCGCCCTCGCCCTGGCCGAGGAGGGCACCGCGGACCGTGACCGGCTCGCGGTGCGCGGCGGCAGCGCGGGCGGCTGGACGACGGCCGTGTCGCTCACCTCGACCGACGTGTACGCCTGCGGCACGATCATCTACCCGGTCCTGGACCTGAAGAGCTTCGGCTCGGGGGAGACCCACGACTTCGAGTCGCGCTATCTGGACACCCTGGTCGGGCCGTACTCCGAGGTGCCCGGACGGTACGCCGAGCGATCGCCCCTCGACCACGCCGACCGGATCACCGCCCCGTTCCTGCTGCTGCAGGGGCTCGACGACCCGATCTGCCCGCCCGCGCAGTGCGAGCGGTTCCTGGCCCGGCTCCAGGGGCGGCGGATCCCGCACGCCTACATCGCCTTCGAGGGCGAGGGGCACGGCTTCAGGCGGGCCGAGACCATGGTGCGGGCCCTGGAGGCCGAACTGTCCTTGTACGCGCAGGTCTTCGGGCTGAACCCGACCGGCATCCCCACCCTGGAGCTCGCCAAGTGAGACCCCTCGTACGGCCGCCACGCCTCGCCCCCGGCGCCCGCGTCGCCGTCGTCGCGCCCAGCGGGCCCGTGCGCGAGGAGCGGCTCGCCGCCGGGCTCGACGTCCTGCGCGGCTGGGACCTGGAGCCCGTGGTGGCGCCCCATGCGCTGGACCGGCACCCCGGTTTCCCCTACCTCGCGGGCACCGACGCCGACCGTGCCGCCGACTTCCAGGCCGCGTGGTGCGCCCCGGACGTGGCCGCGGTGCTGTGCGCCCGCGGCGGGTACGGGGCGCAGCGCATGGTGGACCTGCTCGACTGGGAGGCGCTGCGGGCCGCCGGGCCCAAGGTGCTGGTCGGTTTCAGCGACATCACCGCGCTGCACGAGGCGGTCGCCGCCCGCCTGGGCCTGGTCACCCTGTACGGGCCGATGGTGTCGGCCCTCGACTTCCTCAAGAGCACGCGGGCGCAGCAGCACCTGAGGGCGACGCTGCTCGAACCGGAGTCCGTGCGGACCATCGCGTCCACGGGCGCCGCACTGGTTCCGGGCCGGGCCCGCGGCGTCACCCTCGGCGGCTGCTTGAGCATGCTCACGACCGGCCTGGGCACACCCGACGCGCGGACCGGCGCCCGGGGCGGGCTGCTGGTGATCGAGGACGTCGGAGAGGACGTCTACCGGATCGACCGGGCCCTCACCCAGCTCCTGCGCTCCGGCCTGCTGGACGGGATCGCCGGGATCGTCCTCGGGTCGTGGGAGCGGTGCGGCCCCTACGAGCGGCTGCGGGAGCTGTTCACCGACCGGCTCGGCGGACTGGGGGTGCCGGTCGTGGAGGAGTTCGGCTTCGGCCACGGCGAGGGCGCACTGACGATCCCGCTCGGTGTCGGCGCGGAACTGGACGCGGACGCCGGAACGTTGACGCTGGACGGGACGGCGCTCACGTAGCCCGGTGACGATCGCCGGGACGAGGCAGCGGCGGGGCGCCGGCCGGGGCGCTCCTCGCGAGGCGGCGAGAGGACCCCGCGTGTCGTACGGTGGCCGCGTGACCGAGACCCATGGGTATCTCGCCGAAGGCCCTCGTGTGGGCATACGCCCCTTCGGCTATGACGACGGACCCGAGTTCACGGCCGGGGCGCGGGAGAGCAAGGACCTGCACCATCCATGGCTGTTTCCCCCGGCCGACGCGGACGCGTACGCCGTATACGCGGGCCGGCTCATCGAGGACCCGGCCAAGGCCGGGTTCCTGGTGTGCGAGAGGGACAGTGGGGGCATCGCCGGATTCATCAACATCAACAACATCGTCCGTGGCGGCTTCCTGTGCGGTGCCCTCGGGTACGGCGCCTTCGCGCACGCCGCCGGGCGCGGCCTGATGACGGAGGCCCTGGGCCTCGTGGTGCGGTACGCGTTCGGGCCCATGGGGCTGCACCGGCTGGAGATCAATGTGCAGCCCGGCAACGTCGCCTCCATCGCCCTCGCCCGGCGCTGCGGCTTCCGCCTTGAGGGCTTCTCACCGGACATGATCTACATCGACGGCGCCTGGCGGGACCACGAGCGCTGGGCCATCACCGCCGAGATGGTCTCCGCTCAGGGCCCGGCGCCCGCCCGGGGACGCTGAACGCCGAGAGCGAGGTGTCCGAGGCGTACGGGCCGCTGGAAGCACCGCCCCGGGCCCTCAGGTGCTCGGCCGGCGGTCGACGTACTCGTACACCGAACCGTCCGGATGCACGGCGATCAGATTGCGGCCGGCCGGGGTCTCCACCGGCCCCGCCAGGACGCGGGCACCGGAGTCGGTGAGCACCTGGTGCGCCTCGTCGACGTCCGTCACCGCGATCGTCGCCGCGATGCTGCGCAGGATCTCCAGCTCGGACTCGGGCCCGCTCATCAGCAGGAAGCAGCCGACCGCGGCGACCGAGACGCCGCCGCGCTCGAAGCGCAGGGCGGGGCCGCCCGCCAGTTTTTCGTAGAACGGGACCGAAGCCTCCAGGTCGTCGACGCAGATCCGTAGCGTGGCTCCCAGAATGTCCATGCGCACGAGCCTAGTTGGGGCCGCCCGCGAAGGTGATCGTTTCGCGCGGATCCCGGGTCCGGCGGCCGGTTCGAGGGCGCGCCGCCCGTGAGGCGGCACGCGGCGTTACGGGCGCCGGGGTCTGGGTACCCGGCGGCAATGAAGCGCTTGGATCATCTGGAGCACCTGGACAAGGAGCCGGTCGACGCGGTGGGGGCACCGCCCGCGCGAGTGAAGCCGAGCGTGGGGGAGGCTCGCGGGGCCGTGCGCGAGGAACTGCGCGAGCAGACGTCCAGGCAGCGGAGCACGGCCGCGCCGTACGCCGCGTCCGGCGCCGTCGGCCTGTACGCGGGCGCCGCACTGGCGCTCGCCCTCGGCCTGGCCCTGGCGCTGGGCCTGCCCGGCTGGGCCGCCGCGCTGATCACGGCGGCGGTGCTGGGCGCGGCCGCCTAC
>NZ_JBHUDX010000113.1:0-21129 GCF_042678285.1 Streptomyces caeni | reverse complement strand
GCCCCCGCAGCCCCCGGTGCGCCCGCCCGGCGGCGGCTCATCGGCCCCGGTACTTGGGCCTCTCCTTGTCGACGAACGCCTGCACCGCGATCGCGTGGTCCTCGGAGGCCCCCGCCCGCGTCTGCAGCTCGTCCTCCTTCTCCAGGGTCTCCTCCAAGGAGTGCGTGAGGCCGTACGCCACCGCCTCCTTGATCGCCGCGTACGCCACCGTCGGCCCCTCGGCGAGCGCCCGCGCGACCTTCTCGGCCTCGGTCCGCAGTTCGGCCGCGGGAACGACCCGGTTGGCGATCCCGAGCTCGTACGCCTCCTGCGCGCCGATGCTGCGCGGGAAGAGCAGCAGGTCAGCGGCCCGCCCGGGCCCCACGACGCGCGGCAGCGTCCACGAGACGCCCGAGTCCGCGGTCAGTGCGACCCCCGCGAACGACGTGTTGAAGGACGCGGTGTCCGCCACGATCCGGTAGTCCGCGGCCAGCGCGAACCCGAACCCGGCCCCGGCCGCGACCCCGTTCACGGCGGCCACCACCGGCTTGGCGGCACCCGCCAGCGCCCGCACGATCGGGTTGTAGTGGTCGCGCACGGTGCTCATGGTCTGGCCGGAGCCCGTCTCCCGGTCGGCGGCCAGCAGCCCGATGTGCTCCTTGAGGTCCTGGCCCACGCAGAACGCCCGCTCTCCGGCCGCCGTCAGCAGGATCGCCCGCACCCCCTCGTCGTCCGCGGCGGACCGCAGCGCGTCCCGGAGGGCGACCTTGGTCGCGATGCTCAGCGCGTTCATCGCCTCGGGACGGTTCAGTGTGATCGTCGCGAGTCCGTCGCTCACCTCGTAGAGCACGGTGTCGGCCATGGTTGGTCCCCTCCGGTGTCGCGGCTCCGGCGTACCGGTCGGTACGCCCTGCGTCCGAAGACAGCATGGCGGAGATCACCGGTCATGGAACGGACCCGACGTGTGACCTGCGTCAAAGAATTTCCGTCCGCATCCGGTCGGGGGACATCGGTGCAGGGGCGAAGTATCACAGGCACATCGCCGAATTGAGTGGTTTTGCTCGCGCGTGTTGCCCAAGCGATGCCGACCGATGTTGGTCATCGGGTCCTGAGATGCGGGATAATGGCTGGGAAGCAATGTGTTCGATGCCGGTGTCGCGCGTCCCCCGATGGACCGCGTGCCCCTTGAGGGGCGTCGTCGGCAGACGATGAGCTGGTTTCAGGAAGGGGAACGAGCATGGCGGCCATGAAGCCGCGGACGGGCGACGGCCCGCTCGAGGTGACCAAGGAGGGGCGGGGCATCGTCATGCGCGTTCCGCTCGAAGGCGGCGGTCGGCTTGTCGTCGAGCTGACCCCTGACGAGGCCGACGCGCTCGGCGATGCCCTCAAGAAGGTCGTCGGCTGAGGCGCAACCGGACCCCATCTTTCGGCCGCCCCGGCATCGTAGACGGTGCCGGGGCGGTCTGCTGCCGGGGGCGGCCCGCGGACACCTCCCCTGCGTGCCGCGCGCTCAGCGCTTGACCGCGCACAGCAGCCCGTCGCCCACGGGTAGCAGCGAGGGCGCCAGATCCGGGTTCTCGCGGACCGTGCGCAGCAGCTCCCGCAGTCGCAGGACCTCCGTGGGCTGCGGTCCCGAGTCCACGGTGCGGCCGTGGGCGAAGACCCCCTCGAAGACGACGAGTCCGCCCGGACGCAGCAGGCGCAACGATTCAGCGAGGTAGTCCAGGACCTCGAGCCGGTCGCCGTCGCAGAAGACGAGGTCGTAGCCGGCGTCCGCGAGCCGGGGCAGCACGTCCAGGGCCCGGCCCGGAATGAACCGGGCGCGGTTGCTCGCGAAGCCGGCGGCGCGGAAGGCGTGGCGGGCGAACTGCTGGTGCTCCGGCTCCGGGTCCACGGTGGTCAGGACGCCGTCGGGCCGCATGCCGTGCAGCAGATGGATCCCGGAGACGCCGCACCCGGTACCGATCTCCGCCACCGCCTTCGCGTCCACGGTGGCGGCGAGCAACCGCAGGGCCGCGCCCGTGCCGGGCGACACCGAGCGCAGCCCCGCCTGACGGGCCCGGTCGCGGGCCCAGCGCAGCGCGTCGTCCTCGGCGACATAGGCGTCGGCGAACGCCCAGCTCGTCTGCCGGTTGCCGGTAATGACCCTCTCCTGTCCCCGTGATTGCCTGGGCGTGACTGTATCCGTTGGCGGCGGGAACCAGCAGATGGGACCAGGCGTTGAGAAGGGTGGGAAGAGCAGCGGGTGCACGACGGGGGACAGCGGATGGACCTGGACGGCGAGCAAGTGCTGACGCAGCCGCATCAGCACACATCAAATTCTCGTAAAACCGCTTATCCGGAGCTAACGGGCGAGGTCGCTATGGTAGGTGCTCCACTGGACACCACCAGAGCCGACAGGGGAGGTGCGGCTGCGCCTGTGGGTCGGAAAGGAGTGCTGCGGCGCTTCCTCAGACCGTCGGGTGAGCCGAAATCCGTGACCGACATCGCTGACACGCACCACGCTGCTGAGACCGCGCAGACCGCGACCTTCGCCACCGACGCGGACTCGCAGGCGTGGACTCCGCCCACCTGGGAGGAGATCGTCAGCACGCACAGCGGCCGCGTCTACCGGCTGGCGTACCGCCTGACCGGAAACCAGCACGACGCCGAGGACCTCACCCAGGAAGTCTTCGTCCGGGTCTTCCGCTCCCTGTCCACGTACACGCCCGGCACCTTCGAGGGCTGGCTGCACCGCATCACCACGAACCTCTTCCTGGACATGGTCCGGCGCAAGCAGCGCATCCGCTTCGACGCGCTCGGCGAGGACGCGGCCGAGCGGCTGGCGAGCCGCGAGCCCACCCCGCAGCAGGTCTTCAACGACGCGCACTTCGACGCCGACGTCCAGCAGGCTCTGGACACGCTCGCGCCCGAGTTCCGCGCGGCCGTCGTCCTGTGCGACATCGAGGGGCTGTCGTACGAGGAGATCGCTGCGACCCTGGGCGTCAAGCTCGGCACGGTGCGTTCCCGGATCCACCGCGGCCGCTCGCAGCTGCGCAAGGCCCTGGCGCACCGCTCGCCCGAGGCCCGCGCCGAGCGCCGCTCCTTCCTGCCCCGGGTGCCCGCGCTGGGGGGAGGGGGCGCGACCGCGTGAGTGGATCCCGTCGCCCCACACCGGCCGAGCAGCATCTGGGAGACCGACTCTCCGCCCTGGTGGACGGAGAGCTCGGTCATGAGGCGCGCGAGCGGGTGCTGGCCCACCTGGCCACGTGCGCGAAGTGCAAGGCAGAGGCCGACGCGCAGCGCCGACTGAAGAACGTCTTCGCGGAGGCGGCCCCACCGCCGCCCTCCGAGAGCTTCCTGGCCCGCCTCCAGGGCCTGCCCGCGGGAGGTGACCTCGACGGCGGCGGCACGCCGCTCGGCGGGGCAGGGCTCGGCAGAGGGTTTCCGCCGGCCGCCGGGCTGCCCTCGCGCCCCGACGTCTTCGGGGTGAGCGGCGAGCCCTTCCGCTATGTCCCGTCGGGACCGCACGCCGCGGCGCTGTCCGCCGCCGAGGACCGGACCCTGGCCGGGGAGCGCGGTTTCCGTATCCATCCCGTCGGCCGTCAGGACGAGCGGCCCTCCTCGCGGGGCCTGCGGTTCGCGTTCGCCGCCGCGGGCGCCGTGTCGCTGGCCGCGGTCGCGCTCGGCGGAGTGTCGACGGGCGTGACGACCGACGTGAGCGTGGAGGCGCGCGGCGGCTCGGGCACCGGTAGCAATGTGACCCCGATGCGCTCGCCGGGGACAGGCGGCGCCACGGCACCCGACACCCTGCGCAGGCGTACCGTGGGACCCTTCATGGGACAGCGCACCCTCGGCCAGACGCCCGTCGCGTCCACGGCGTCCTCGGCTCCCCTGCTGCCTGTCGCCCCGGCTCCGGCCCCCGGTCTGCGGGACTCCTCGGAGTTGCGTGCCCTGACCACCCCCGTGGTGGCCGGAGCCGCCGCCATGTCCCCGCTCATACGTCCGCTCACCGAGACGGCACCGCTCACGCTGACCTCCTGGTCGGCCACCCCGCAGCTCAGGGCCCCCGGACTGCCGGTCGCGCCGTTGCCTACAGCGTCCGCCGACTCGCGCCCCACGCCCACCCCGCACACCGCCCGCTGAACCGGTCGTCCGCGCGGCGGCCCGGGAACCTGATTGAATCCATGGAGACCGCGCTCGTACGTGCGTTCCGGGTGCGGAACCGAGAAGTCGGCGGCGACCGCCGGCGCCGCCGTGCCGCGGGCCGGGTGTTGGGGAGAGCATGAACGAGGGGAATCCGGTCCCTGCGGACCCTGCGTGGGAAGCCGGGACGGGCTCGAATGAGGGGTCCGCCGGCGAGGGCGGCCCGGACCGTGCTGCGGGCGCGCCGGCGCGCGGTCAGGCCAACGCCGAGGGCGACTTCGAGCTGGAGCGCCCGGCTCCGGCCCCGGTGCCCCCCGGGAGCGGGGCCGCGGCCGGTGCGGCGGCGGCCGGTGCCGATGGCGCGGACGGCAGCGAGCAGGAAGGTTCCGCCGGGGGTGACGGGGGCGTCTCCCGGCAGCCGGGCACGGACGCGTACTCCACGCTCCCCGACCGTCCCCGGCCCCTCCACGACCCCGACCCCTACGGCACGCCGCCCTACGGCCAGCCGGGTCCCTGGGCCCCCGCGCCCCCCGTCCAGCACCCGGCGGCGACCCCCGCCCACGGAACGGCGCTTCCCCCGGCCCCGGTGCCGTCCGGCACGCCGGACGCGTCGGCCCCGCCCATGCCCGGGGCGATCCCTGCCGCTGTGCCGCCCCCCGACTTCAGGGCTGCTGTGCCGTTCCCCGACGCGACGCCCGTGCCGCTTACGGCCGCTGTGCCGTCCCCCGACCTCACGGCCGCCGTGTCGCCCGCCGGCGACCCGACTGCCCTGACCGCCCCGACCTCCGCATACCCGGCCGCGACCCCCTGGCAGAACTACGACCCCTGGGCGGCCCAGGCCCCCCTCCAGCAGAACGGCGCCCCGGTCGCCGGCCGGGAGCAGCGCCGCAGGCGGGCCCGGAAGACGCTCGTGCTCGGCGCCGTACTGATCGCGCTGGTGGCCGGCGCCGTCGGCGGCGTCGTCGGGGCCGCCCTGGAGCGCAACGGCGGGGTCGGTGAGGTCCGGCTGCCGCAGGCCGGCGAGGAGCCCAAGGGACGCGCCCCGGACAGCGTGGCCGGGATCGCCGCCCGCGCACTGCCCAGCGTGGTGACCCTGCACGTCAAGGGCACCGACACCGCGGGCACCGGTACCGGGTTCGTCCTCGACGAGCGGGGACACATCCTCACCAACAACCACGTCGTGGAGCCCGCCGCGGACGGCGGCCGGATATCCGTGACGTTCAACGGCGGTGAGAGCGCCAAGGCCACCGTCGTCGGCCGGGACAGCGGCTACGACCTGGCCGTGGTCAAGGTCAGCGGCGTCAGCGGCCTGCGGCCCATGCCTCTCGGCAACTCCGACAACGTGCAGGTCGGTGACCCCGTCGTCGCCATCGGGGCCCCCTTCGACCTGGCCGGCACCGTCACCTCCGGGATCATCAGCGCCAAGGAGCGGCCCATCACGGCCGGCGGGGAGAAGGGCGACGGAAGCGACGTGTCGTACGTCGACGCCCTGCAGACCGACGCCCCCATCAACCCGGGCAACTCCGGCGGCCCCCTCCTGGACGCCAAGGGCCGGGTCGTCGGCATCAACTCCGCCATCCGCTCCGCCGACAGCGCGTCGGACCAGAGCGGCCAGGCGGGATCGATCGGGCTCGGCTTCGCCATACCGGTCAACCAGGCCAGGCGGGTCGCCGAGGAGCTGATCAACACCGGCAGAGCCACCCATCCGGTGATCGGTGTCACCCTCGACATGGACTACGCGGGCGACGGCGCCCGCGTCGGTGCGAAGGGCACGGACGGCAGCCCCGCGGTCAACCCGGGCGGCCCCGGCGACAAGGCCGGCATCAAGCCCGGGGACGTCATCACGGAGGTCGACGGGGTGCGCGTCCACTCCGGAGAGGAGCTGATCGTCAGGACACGGGCCCACCGTCCCGGCGACCGTCTGGAGCTGACCGTCGCCCGCGACGGCCGGAACCGGACGATCACGCTCGTGCTCGGCTCCGCGGGCGGCGACTGACACGAACCCTGCGGGCGGGTGTCCGCGACCCGCCCGCCATGGCAAACAACCCGGAAAACCCGCCGCACACCCGCGGTCGGGATGCCGGTGCGGTACCGGTCCGGCGGGAACGCCGGGTACCGTGGATCCGGCCTGGACCACGGACGACCCGCACAGACCACCGAGGGCCGAGGACCGAGGACATCGCAAGGAGCTTCAGGTGTTCAATGACATAGGACCGCTCGAGCTGGTGACGCTCGTTGTCCTCGCCGTGCTCGTCTTCGGTCCGGACAAGCTCCCGAAGATGATCCAGGACATCACGCGCACCATTCGCAAGATCCGCGAGTTCTCGGAGAGCGCCAAGCGGGACATCCGCGACGAACTGGGTCCGGAGTTCAAGGACTTCGAGTTCGAGGACCTCAACCCCAAGACGTTCATCCGCAAGCAGCTGGACAACGACGACCTGGGGATCAAGGAGATCCGCAACGGCTTCGACCTGAAGAAGGAGATGGCCGAGATCACGGACGCCGTGCACGGCCGGGAGTCCGAAGCGCCGTCGGCCTCGTCCTCCCAGGCGTCCGCCTCCGGTTCCGTCGACATGACGAAGAAGCCCGAGAAGACCGACGCGTACGAGCACCCGCCCTTCGACGCGGACGCCACCTGAGCCGTACGCGGACATGCGCGCGGTGGCCGTATTGCGACGTGCGCAGGGCCGTACGCGCCGGGCGTTTTCCTGCAGTTCCTAACGCTGTGGTTATGCTGCCGAGTTGTTGCGCGGACCGTTTGGGGAGCGAGGACGCCCGTGGGGGGCGGGCCGCTCGGGTCCGACGAGAGCGAGGAGGCGTCCGGGCACATGGAGACGACGAGTCGGGTGGGCGCACAGGCGCCGGCCGCGGAGGGCGAACGGCAGTTCCCCTTCGCCCGGCGCACGGTCGACGGCTACCTCCAGGCATCCTTCCCGTGGTACGGCCTTGACGAGGCGTTCACGGGACCGCGCTGGCTGATGCAGGTGGGGACCTCGGGCGACGGTGCCGTGGAGCACGGTTCGGTCGGGCACGGCGATGAGCCCTCGGTGCGCAACGAGGCCACCGAGGACAAGGAGCGGTTCGCGGTCGTGGTGACGGTCGCGGCCAACCCCGTGCGGCGCAGCCCGGACGGCACGGGCCTGCTGGAGGCCACGTCGGTCTCCTCCGCGGCCTGGCTGGCGGGCGTGGGACTGCTGGCCTTCACCTGGCCCGGCCAGCTGGACCACAGTCTGCGGGACGACTGGCTGGACCAGCAGACCGAGACGGCGTGGGTCCTCGCGGACGACCTGGCCGGCCCGTCCTGGTCCACCCTCTCGCTGCCCGTGGACGGGGTTCCGACGCCCTTCCACTACCGCGAGTCCGAGTTCGGCTGGGTGCTCGCCGGCTCCACACAGGCGGGTGTGCACGTGGGGGCGTACGGCAGGGGCATGAGCGCCTACGGCCTCGGCTTCGCCGCGATCAAGGACATCGCCGCCTACGCCTAGGCGGTCCGCGCACGGCCGGAGGGGGCGCCGCCGCACGGTGGTGCCCCCTCGTCGCAGGACATCGGTTCGCGCCCCCTGCGGGGCCCTAGAACTTGTTCTTCGGCGTGATCCCCAGGGACATGCCCGACAGGCCCCTCTGCCGCCCTCCCAGCTTGCCCGCGATCGCGCGCAGGGCGGAGCCGGCCGGGGACTGCGGGTCCGTGAGGACCACGGGCCTGCCCTCGTCGCCACCCTCGCGCAGCCGGACGTCGATGGGGATGGAGCCGAGCACCGGGACCGTCGCACCAGCCGTCCGGGTCAGACCGTCCGCCACCAGCTGGCCGCCGCCCGTACCGAAGACGTCGACCATCTCGCCGCAGTGCGGGCACGGCAGCCCCGACATGTTCTCGACCACGCCCACGATCTTCTGGTGGGTCTGGACGGCGATCGCCCCGGCCCGCTCCGCGACCTCTGCGGCCGCCTGCTGCGGCGTGGTCACCACCAGGATCTCCGCGTTCGGGATGAGCTGGGCGACCGAGATCGCGATGTCGCCGGTGCCCGGCGGCAGGTCGAGCAGCAGCACGTCCAGATCGCCCCAGAACACATCGGCGAGGAACTGCTGGAGCGCGCGGTGCAGCATCGGGCCGCGCCAGACGACCGGCGCGTTGCCCGGGGTGAACATGCCGATCGAGATGACCTTCACACCGTTGGCGGACGGCGGCATGATCATGTTCTCGACCTGGGTCGGGCGGCCGTCCGCACCCAGCATGCGCGGCACGCTGTGGCCGTAGATGTCGGCGTCCACGACACCGACCTTCAGCCCGTCGGCCGCCATCGCCGCCGCGAGGTTCACCGTGACGGAGGACTTGCCCACGCCGCCCTTGCCGGAGGCCACCGCGTACACACGGGTGAGGGAGCCGGGCTTGGCGAACGGGACCTCGCGCTCGGCCTGGCCGCCGCGCAGCGCGGTCGCCAGCTCGCGGCGCTGCTCGTCGCTCATCACGTCGAGCGCGACGTCGACGCGGGTGACGCCCTCCACGCGGGAGACCGCCTCCGTGACGCGCTGCGTGATCGTCTCGCGCATGGGACAGCCCGAGACCGTCAGGTACACGGTGACCGCGACCGCTCCGTCCGCGCCGATCTCCACCGATTTGACCATCCCCAGTTCGGTGATGGGTCGCTGGATCTCGGGGTCGTTCACCGTCGCCAGTGCCTCGCGCACCGCGTCTTCCGTAGCCATAAGGACGATGGTACGGCGACCGGCGGGCCCGGTAAGCCCCTCATCGGTCTTCTGCGTCACGTCCCCGCGCCCGTTCCGCCGGGAACACGACATGTCCGTCGCCGCGCCGCTCCTCCAGGTCCTTCACGAAGTCCTGGAGCTCGGAGCGGATCCAGTCACGGGTCGCCACCTCGCCCAGGCCGGTGCGCAGCGCGGCGATCTCCCGGGTGAGGTACTCGGTGTCCGCGATCGACCGCTCGTTCTGCTTGCGGTCCTGTTCGAGGTTGACCCGGTCGCGGTCGGCCTGCCGGTTCTGGGCGAGCAGGATCAGCGGGGCCGCGTAGGAGGCCTGCAGGGACAGCATCAGCGTCAGGAAGATGAACGGATACGGGTCGAAGCGCAGGTGGTGCGGGGCGGCGATGTTCCACATCACCCACATCACGATGACGACCGTCATCCAGACGATGAACCGCCCGGTCCCCAGGAACCGCGCGATCCGCTCCGACAGACGGCCGAACGCCTCCGGGTCCCACTCGGGCAGCAGGCGGGTGCGGCGCGGCTGCGGCTGGTCGAGCCGGGGGCGACGGGGGTCCCGTCCGGCCCTGGCGAAGCCGGGAGCCCGGGCGCCGGCGGCGGTCGCGCCCGACGGGATCCTGTCGCGCTCATGCGCCATCGGAGGCCCCCTCGTCGTCGAGCTCGAACTCCGTCTCGCGCCAGTCGCCGGGCAGCATGTGGTCGAGGACGTCGTCCACGGTCACCGCGCCGAGCAGGGAGCCGGACTCGTCGACGACCGGCGCGGCCACCATGTCGTACGTCGCGAAGAACCCGGCCACCACGGGCAGTGCCGCCTCCGGGGTCAGGGGCTGCAGATCGTCGTCGAGGATCGAGCTGACGAGCGTGTAGGGCGGGTCGCGCAGGAGCCGCTGGAAGTGCACGGTACCCAGGTACTTGCCGGTCGGCGTCTCGTCCGGCGGGCGGCAGACGTACACCTGGGCGGCGAGCGCGGGGGACAGGTCGCGGTTGCGGACCCGGGCGAGCGCGTCGGCGACGGTCGCGTCGGGCCGCAGCACGATCGGCTCGGTGGTCATCAGACCGCCCGCCGTCTTCTCCTCGTACGCCATCAGGCGGCGCATGTCGGCCGCGTCGGAGGGCTGCATAAGGCTGAGCAGCCGTTCCTTCTCGTCCTCCGGCAGCTCGCCGAGCAGGTCGGCGGCGTCGTCCGGGTCCATCGCCTCCAGGACGTCCGCGGCGCGCTCCTCCTGGAGTTTGCCGAGGATCTCGATCTGGTCGTCCTCGGGCAGCTGTTCGAGGACATCGGCGAGCCGGTCGTCGTCGAGGGCGGCCGCGACCTCGGCGCGGCGCTTGGAGGAGAGGTGGTGCAGCACATTGGCGAGGTCGGCGGGGCGGAGCTGCTCGAAGGTGGCCAGCAGGCTCTCGGCGCCCTGCCCGTGCTCCTCCAGGGAGAAGCCGGTGACGGCGGACCATTCGACGGTGAGCGTCTCGCCCGCCCGTCTGCCGCCGCCCTTCCAAGGGAGCGCCGCGCGTCCTTTGTCCATGCTGCGCCGGAAGGCGCCGCCCTTCCCCTTGCGTACGAAGACCCGGTCGACCTCCCAGTCCCGGCGGGCCGGCAACTGCTGCACGGAGAGATCGAGGACCGTCACCTCCTCGCCGGTCTCGACGAGCCGGACGCGCTTGTCGAACAGTTCCCCGAAGACGAGCCGCTCGGTGGGCCGCTGCTCGAAGCGGCGGACGTTCATCACGCCGGTGGTGATGACCTGGCCGGACTCGACGCCGGTCACACGGGTCATGGGCAGGAAGATGCGGCGGCGGGTGGTGAGTTCGACGACCAGGCCGAGCAGCCGCGGGGGGCGCCGTCCGACGCGGAGCATGACGACCAGGTCCCGCACGCGTCCCACCGGGTCGCCGTTGGGGTCGAAGACGGCGACGCCGGACAGGTGCGAGACGAAGATGCGAGGGGCGCTTGCCGCCATGCCCGCGCCTCCTGTTCCGGCCGTTTTGTCCGCTCGCGTGGGCTTCAGGCTAGCCCGTCCCCATGCGGTATGCCCTGGCGAGTGGTGCGGACGGACTGGCTCCGGAAGGGCCCGCGGACACCGGTACGCTGCCGTACGCCATGAGGACACCCGCACGAGAGGCAGCCCCACCCGTGACTGCAATTCCCCAGGGCCGTACCCGCCGCGCCGCGCTGATGAGCGCGATGTACGCACTGGTCGCGATGGGTGCGGTCCTGACGGGGTGCAGTAGCGGCGATCCGGACGCCGGGACGAACGGCGTGGGCAAGCTGCCGGCCGAGAAGATCCAGAGCCGGACGCGCACGGCGGCGAAGTCGGCGCCGACGGTACGGCTGTCCGGGACCGTGGTCAGCAACGGCAGCACGTACACGCTGGACATGCGGCTCAAGGGCGACGGCGGCACCGGGTCGGTCACCTCGAAGAACGGGACGTTCCGGCTGCTGCGGGTGGGCCGGCACCTGTTCCTGAAGGCCGACGCGGCCTTCTGGAACCAGGAGGACGGTGCGGGGGAGGGCGGGGGCTCGACGGCCGTCGCGAACAAGCTCGACGGCATGTATGTGAAGGTGCCGACGCAGGACCCGGCCTACCAGCGCTTCAGCGGTTTCACCGACAAGGACGTGCTGCTGGACGGGCTCCTCACGCTGCACGGCACGCTGGCGACGGCCGGCCACCACGAGCAGGACGGCGTTCGCACCATCCGCATCACCGGCGACAAGGGCTCCGGCGGCACGCTGGACGTCTCCCTGGAGGGAACCCCCTATCCGCTGCGGCTGGTCCGCGCCGGCAACGCGGGAACGCTGCGCCTGTCGGACTGGGGCAAGGGCTTCACCCTCCAGGAGCCACCGAAGAACGAGACGCTCGACTACGGGAAGCAACTGCCGTCGTCGTGAGCGGGCGGGACCCCGCCGACTGCGGGGCGGGGTCCGTCGGCCGACGCCGGCAGCCGGACGCCCGGGGCCGACGCCGAGCGGGCCCGGCGAGGTGCGGTTCGGCAGCGTCCCAGAGGGCGGGGTTGTGCCGATGTGCGGCTCCGCCGCGCGGGCGTGACCAGCCTCCCCCAAGCTCTCAACTACGTTCGAGCAGGGGCGCCCCCATCGCACCCGCGGGTGATGCGCCGGACTTCCACCGGAGCGCTCAGCGGCGTTTGCGCAGCAGGAGCCGGGGCAGGGCCGCGGGGACCGGACGGCGGGTCGTCGCCGGGGTCGGTGGCGGCGGGGCCGCGAGCGAACCCTCCGGCAGCGGCACCGTCGTGCCCCGCGGCTCCAGGCGCAGGATCCGGCACTCCCGGCGCCACCGCTCCGGCATCCCCTCCCCGTCACGGGCGTTCAGCCGTTTGCCCTTCAGCTCGGCCACCGCACCCTCCCACTCGGGGGAGCCCGGTGCGAGTTCCGTCACCGTCGCGGGCCAGACGACGATCCGGCCGCCCTTGTCCTTGCTGCGGACCGTGACGACCGCGTCCCCGCCGTCGACCAGGCCGGGCAGCGGCTGCTCACCGGGACCGTCGCCCACCACGCACGCCGCGCCCTCGTGCCATACATGCCACAGCGCCCGTGCCACCTGGAGGCCCGCGGCGGACGAGGGCGCGCCCTGGACCCAGATCAGCCCGGACTTCTTGGTGGCCTCCTCGACGAGGGCCCGGTCGAGCAGCTCGCTTGTCATGCGCCCAGCCTAGTGGGGCCCCTCACAGCCAGCCGTTGCGCTTCAGCGTGCGGTGGATGCCCAGACAGATGGCCACCGTGATCGTCATGATCACCGGGTAGCCGTACCTCCAGTGCAGCTCGGGCATGTATGTGAAGTTCATCCCGTACACCCCGCACACCATCGTGGGCACGGCGATGATCGCCGCCCACGCCGTGATCTTGCGCATGTCCTCGTTCTGCGCGACGGACGCCTGCGCCAGATTGGCCTGGAGGATCGAGTTCAGAAGCTCGTCGAAGCCCGCCACCTGCTCGTGGACCCGGGCGACATGGTCGGCGACATCGCGGAAGTACTTCTGGATGTCGGGGTCGATCAGCCGCATAGGGCGCTCGCTCAGCAACTGCATCGGCCGCAGCAGCGGCGCCACCGCCCGCTTGAACTCCAGCACCTCGCGCTTGAGTTGGTAGATACGGCTGGCGTCGGTGCCCCGGGGCGTGCCCTTGCGGCCCGGTGAGAAGACCTCCGTCTCCACCTCGTCGATGTCGTCCTGCACCGCGTCCGCCACCGCGATGTACCCGTCCACGACGTGGTCGGCGATCGCGTGCAGCACGGCCGAGGGGCCCTTGGTGAGCAACTCGGGATCGTCCTGCAGCCGGTGCCGCAGCGCCCGCAGCGAGCCCTGTCCGCCGTGCCGGACGGTGATGAAGAAGTGCCGTCCGGTGAAGCACATGACCTCACCGGTCTCGACGACCTCGCTGTTGGCGCTCAGCCGGTCGTGCTCGACGTAGTGGATGGTCTTGAAGACCGTGAACAGGGAGTCGTCGTACCGCTCCAGTTTCGGCCGCTGGTGCGCCTGCACCGCGTCCTCGACCGCGAGCGGGTGCAGCCCGAACTCACTGGCGATACCGGCGAATTCGGCCTCGGTCGGCTCGTGCAGCCCGATCCACACGAAGCCTCCGTCGCGCCGCACCAGCCGCATGGCCTCGTGCGGGGACAGCGGCTTCTGCGTCTCGACGCGGACGCCGTCGCGGTAGACGGCGCAGTCGACGACGGCGGACGCCGCCGCGGGGTCGCGCGTGGTGTCGTACGTGACGCCGTCCTTGCGCAGGGAGGGGCGGGAGGGACGGACCGCGGCGCGCAGGTCACGGATCATGGACATGGCGGGCTCCTTCGCAGCGAGCAGCGAAAGGCGCCGGGGACGGTTGGAACTGCCCGGAATGGGGACGTCCTGACAAGAAGTCTCCTCCCCCTTCAGGGAAGGATGTTTGGCACGTCCACAAAGCGGGGAGCACCGCACCGTCGCGGTGGCGGACTTTGCTGCTGATTCAGATCAGGCAAGGCGAAACGAAGTGCTCTTCCGCGACGCACCGAGGCATCCGGGGCGGGTCCGGAGGGATCCGCGGGGAATCACGGCGCGAGTGTTGAGAGGCGGCAGCCAGCCAGAGCCAGAGCAGCTACATCAGCGGCCGGAAGAGCGGGTGCTACTGCACGGTCGACTTCGATCCATGACAGCCCCACCTCCTCCGGCCGGTCCCCCGTGAGGGAGTCTCATCGGCGTCGGGACTCGATAGCTCCGCTTCTGCGTGCTGCCCCGAACCACCGCGCAAGAGTATCAGCCGACCGAAGTGTCAAGGCGCGGCTTTGCCCGGTGCTGACGAGTTCTATGCTCGCGCCATGGCTGATGTTCTTCCTCTGGTCGAGGCCCGGTTGCGCACCGCGCTGGGTGAACCGGACGCGCGCGCCGCTGTCACCTTCCTCGGCACGGACCGCATCGAGGTGCTGCGTTTCCAGGAGGGCGACATCGTCCGCTACGCCACGCTCGGCATGTCCGCGTACCCCATGACGGACCCGACGGCGACGCACGCCGACCCCGTGAAGGGGCCGCGCGCCGAACTGCTCCTCTCGGTCCGTGCGGGCTCGGCCGACACCGACAAGGTGCTCCGCCCGCTCGCCGTGCTCGCCGCGTCCCCGCAGGTCGAGGGGGTGATCGTGGCGCCCGGCGGCTCGCTGGACGTGGGCGGGCCGCTGTGGCCGGGAGCCCCGTTCACCTCGGTCCTGGTCGCCGAACCGGGCGGCCTGGTCGAGGACCTGGAGCTGGAGGAGCCGCTGGAGCCCGTACGGTTCCTGCCGCTGCTGCCGATGACCGCGAACGAGGCAGCCTGGAAGCGGGTGCACGGCGCCCGGGCCCTCCAGGAGCGCTGGCTGGCGAACGGGACGGATCTGCGGGATCCCTCCCGCCGTTCCGTCCCGCTGGAGTGACGAAACTCACCGGCGCCCCGGGCTCACCGGCACCCCGGCCGGAGCCGGCGCGGATTCGAGGGTGTGCGGAAGGGCGAGCGAGGTGCGCCGTACGAGGATCACGAGCGCGCCCGCGGTCGCCCAGACGGCCTTCGGCTGGCGCAGGATCCCGCCCGCCCCCGGTTCCAGGGGGTCCGTCGGGGCCGAGCCCGTGGCGGGGCCGGCTGCGCTGCTGCTCATGCCTCTCCTCAGGGTTCTCAAGATGGTCGGCGGACGCGCATATCAAGTTAGAGACTCTAATTAATGTAATATGCATCTACTTTTGCCGGTGGTGCTGGGTGTGACAGCACACGCCGGACGGGTGATCGTCCTTGACGCGGCGCTGGACGGGGAGGACCGTGGAGCCCTATGAGGGGCGAACCCAGTTGCCCGAAGTGTGGTGGCCGGGTCAGGGCTCCCGGACTCTTTGCCGACTCCTGGCAGTGCGATGTGCACGGGACCGTGCATCCGCTGCAGCCCGTGATCCCGCCCAGCGTCGAGGCGCTCAGTGTCGTGGTGCACCGCGCCCAGGTCCCGGTGTGGATGCCGTGGCCACTGCCCGTAGGCTGGCTGTTCACGGGCGTGGCGTACGCGGGAGACGACCGCAGCGGCGGCCGTGCCACGGCCGTGGCCTGCTCGGGTCCGGGGCCGCTGGGCGGAGTGGGTGAGCTGATCCTCGTCGCCGAGGAGCTGGGGGTCGGGCTCGGCGCGCGCTACGCGGGCACGGACGGCCCCGACCCCGGCCCGTACATCAACGTCGAGAAGCCGCCCCAGGCCAAGGTGCTGGCCGCCGGACGCCCCACGCCGCTGTGGCACGTCTCGGGCACCCCGGACGACCGCGCGGTCTTCGCGGGCGAGGCGCGCGGCCTGTGGCTGTGGGCCGTCGTCTGGCCCGAGCAGTCGGGTCTGCTGATGTACGACGAACTGGTGCTGACGGATGTGCGGGACGCGGGTGCGGAGGTGGACCTGCTGCCCTGCGGGGCGCTGTCGCCGCGTCTGCTCGAACCGTGAGGCGGGGTCTGCGGTGCGTGTAGGGGGCGCACCAGGGCCGCGGGTGTGACAGGAGACCCTCGGGGCCCGTTATCCTTGAGCGTCCCCTTCCGTCCCGTCGCCGCCTGGAGTCCGCGTCGTGCGCATCGATCTGCACACCCACTCCACCGCATCCGACGGTACGGACACCCCGGCCGAGCTGGTGCTGGGCGCCGCTGCCGCCGGACTGGACGTCGTCGCGCTCACCGACCACGACACCACGCGCGGGCACGCGGAGGCGATCGCGGCGCTGCCGGAGGGGCTGACCCTCGTCACCGGCGCCGAGCTCTCGTGCCGCCTGGACGGCATCAGCATGCACATGCTGGCCTACCTCTTCGATCCCGAGGAGCCCGACCTGCTCGCCGAGCGCGAGCTGGTGCGGGACGACCGGGTGCCGCGGGCCCACGCGATCATCGCCAAGCTCCAGGAGCTGGGTGTGCCGGTCACCTGGGAGCAGGTGGCGCGCATCGTCGGCGACGGCTCGGTCGGGCGGCCGCACATCGCCTCCGCCCTGGTCGAGCTGGGCGTCGTGGGCAGCGTCTCGGACGCGTTCACCCCCAGGTGGCTGGCCGACGGCGGCCGCGCCTACGTCGCGAAGCACGAGAGCGACCCCTTCGAGGCGATCCGGCTGGTCAAGGCCGCGGGCGGGGTCACCGTCTTCGCGCACCCGGCCGCCTCGAAGCGCGGACGGACCGTGCCGGAGTCCGCCATCGCGGACCTCGCCGCCGCCGGGCTCGACGGCATCGAGGTCGACCACATGGACCACGGCCGGGCGACGCGCGCCCGGCTGCGCGGTCTCGCGGACGAGCTGGGGCTCCTCGCCACCGGCTCCTCCGACTACCACGGCAGCCGCAAGACGTGCGCGCTCGGGGAGTACACCACCGATCCCGAGGTGTACGGGGAGATCACCCGGCGGGCCACCGGCGCGTTCCCGGTGCCGGGCACCGGCGGACGTCGCTCGACCCGCTAGCTCCCGGTCCCCGTCGGCACCGGGACCCGCCCTCCGCACGGCATCCGGATGCATCCGGCGTCCGTCACGTGCCCCACCGCTGCGTGCCCACGCGCGCAACGACCTCCCCGGCGACCGCGGCCCGTCCGCTGCCGCGCGCCCAGTTCTTACTCCCCGCAAGGCCCTCCATGTTCGACGCAGCCGTCTTCGGTTCCCTCTTCCTCACCCTCTTCGTGATCATGGATCCCCCCGGGATCACCCCGATCTTCCTCGCGCTCACCGCCGGGCGTCCCGTCAAGGTGCAGAGGCGGATGGCCTTCCAGGCCGTCTGCGTGGCCGCCGGTGTCATCGCGGTGTTCGGTGTGCTCGGCCACCAGATCCTCGCCTACCTGCATGTCTCCGTGCCCGCCCTGATGATCGCGGGCGGGCTGCTGCTCTTGCTGATCGCCCTGGACCTGCTGACCGGCAAGTCGGACGAACCGAAGCAGACCAAGGACGTCAATGTCGCACTGGTACCGCTCGGCATGCCGCTGCTGGCCGGGCCGGGCGCCATCGTGTCCGTGATCCTCGCGGTCCAGAAGGCGGACAGCGTGGGCACCCAGATGTCCGTGTGGACGGCGATTCTCGCGATCCACCTCGTGCTGTGGCTGGTCATGCGCCACTCGCTGCTGATCATCCGCCTGATCAAGGACGGCGGTGTCGTGCTGGTGACACGGCTCGCCGGCATGATGCTCTCCGCGATCGCCGTGCAACAGATCATCAACGGTGTCACCCAGGTCGTCCACGGCAGCTGAGCCGCCCGGCGGGCCCGGTACGCGCAAAGCCCCGCACGGCATCGCTGCCGTGCGGGGCCCCGGAGTTCGGCGTGCGTCTGTGCGGCGGATTACGAGGCGGGCGATTCGGCCGGGCGGATCCAGAGTCGCTGCCCGATGGCCGCGGCCTGCTGAACGATCTGCTTGACGGAGGCGGCGTCCACGACGGTGGTGTCCACGGGCGTGCCGTCGATGTCGTCGAGTCGCATGATTTCGAAGCGCAAGAGGCTTCTCCCTTCGTCTGGTCATCCTCCTGAGGAGAACTACTGGTGGGTGAGCGCGGAGAGTCGTCTTCCCGCTCCTGTACGAATACAACGGGATGCCCGTTGCAAACATTCCCTACGCTAAGGAAAATTTTCGAGTCGCTAACTACTGACCGGTAAGAGACCGGATGTATGCGAAGTGTGTTCACGGTGCACTGATCGGGACCGGTTGTGTTCGCAGTGTGACCGCCGGGACAATGAGGGCATATGAACGACGACCTGGTGGCGCTCGGCGCCCGTATCGACCGTACGAACGAGCTGCTCCAGCGCATGCTCGCCGAGGTGGCGAAGACGCCCTCGACCCATGCGATCTTCGTCGATGCCGGCTATCTGTATGCGGCCGCGGGACGGCTCGTCGCCGGCACCGAGGACCGCCGGGCCTTCGACCTCGACGCCGAGGGGCTGATCGAGGCGCTCATCGACAAGGCGCGCACGATCTTCGCGGACAGCCGGCTGCTGCGCGTGTACTGGTACGACGGCGCGAGGCGCCGCATCCACACGGCGGAACAGCAGTCCATCGCCGAACTCCCGGACGTCAAGGTGCGGCTGGGCAACCTCAACGCGAACAACCAGCAAAAGGGTGTCGACTCCCTCATCCGCTCCGACCTGGAATCACTGGCCCGGCACCGCGCCATCAGCGACGCGGCCCTGATCGGCGGCGACGAGGACCTGGTGTCGGCGGTCGAGGCGGCGCAGGGGTACGGGGCGCGGGTGCACCTGTGGGGTGTCGAGGCGCCCGAGGGCCGCAACCAGGCGGAGCCGCTGCTGTGGGAGGTCGACAGCCAGCGCACCCTCGAACTGGACTTCTTCAAGCCGTATGTGTCCCGGCGGACGGCCGTGCCGCACGAGCCGTCGTCCGCGGCCCGCCCCTCGCGCGAGGAGGTGCGGTTCGTCGGCGCGCAGATCGCGGCGAAGTGGCTGGCGGCGCGGGGCCGCGAGGCGCTGGTGGACCTGCTGCCCGGACACCCGTACCTGCCCGGCTCGGTAGACCAGGACCTGCTGGTCGAGGCGGAGGGGATGCTGCAGTACTCGCTCCGCGGCCAGCCCGACCTGCGGCGCGCGCTGCGGGACGGCTTCTGGGAGCACCTGCAGGCGCAGTACTAGTGCTCCGGCAGGCGACGTTCGCCCCGTCGCGACGCCCGGCACGCTCCCCCGGGTTCTTCGAGCAGGGACACCCCACTCGCCGCACCGGCCGAAAGCCCGGGTACGTCCGGTACGAGGACTTCCGGCCGGCACGCCGAGAGCACGCTCCCCCACGCCCGGCTCCGCTCGCGCGGGCGGTGCCCCCACGACGCCGCTCCCCGACGGGCAGACCTCGCCTGCCGGAGCACTAGGGGGTGTTTCGAAAGTCCTGTGCGGTGCCCGCGGTGTCCGGTGCGTGCTCTCGGCGTGCCGGACGAAGGCCCTCGTACCGGACGTGCTTGGGGTTTCGGCCGGTGCGGCGAGTGGGGGTGCCCCCTGTTCGAAGAGCTTGGGGGAGCGTGCCGGGCGCCGTGGGTGCTGTGCGGGACTTTCGAAACACCCCCTAGTACGACGAGAGGCCGCACCGGTCCGGGGCCTGAGCGGGGTCTCAGGAGTGCAGCTCCCAGAAGGCGGTGAGGGCGCGGGCCGTCCGTTCGGGCTGGTCGGTGTTGGGGGAGTGTTCCGCCTGCGCCACCACGGTGCGGTGGGCGCCCAGCCGGACGGCCATGTCGTCCAGGAGCGGGACCGGCCAGGTGTCGTCACGCTCACCGGACAGCACGTGCACCGGCAGGCCGACGGCGGCCAGTTCGTCCACGCGGTCAGGTTCCATGCACAGCTGCCGTCCCGTGGCGATGAGCTGGGCGGGACTGTTGCCGAGCCAGCGGCGGCGCAGGTCCTCCCCGTCGAGGAGGCCCTCGTCGATGTCCCCGGGGTCGTCCGCCGGCGGCTCCATGGCCTGGATCGCGTCCCAGACCTGGGCCATGTCCAGGACGGCGAGCGCGTCGTGCAGCAGCTTCACGCGCTCCTGCTGCGGGACGGAGATCCGGGCGGGGCCGGAGGCCATGAGGGTGAGCGAGACGAACGGGGCGGCGTCGAGGAGAACGGCAGCGCGGGCGATCTGACCGCCGAGGGAGTGCCCGAGCAGATGCACGGGCGCGCCCACGGCGTGTGCCTGCGCGATCACGTCGAGCGCCAACTCGGCCTGCGCGTAAGGAGCCTCGTCTTCCCGGGAGCCGGGCGACTCGTGCTGCCCCCGCCCGTCGACGGCGACCGTGCGGTATCCGGCCGCCGCGAGGAGCGGCTGCAGGGCGATGAAGTCCTCCTTGCTCCCGGTGAACCCGGGCAGCAGCAGGACCGTCCCCCTGATGTGCACCGTCACCGCGTCCGCCTCGAGCGCGGCGAACTCGCCGCGCGCCGTACCGAGCAGGCGGGCCCGGACGCCCGGGGGCGGGGTGAAGGTGGGGGGACGGCTCATGAGGCTGAGGTTACCGGGCGGTCGGGGCCGGTGGGGGTGGAGTGCGGCGGAGTGCGGAGGACATCACGGTGGGCAGAGCGCGGGGAGCCGCGGGAACGCCGACGGCCCGGCTCCCCGGGGCGGGGGAGCCGGGCCGTCGCTGACCGTCCCGTCAGCCCTCCGCCGGCTCCGCGGCCTTCCGCGTCCGCCGCCGGGGCTTCGTCGGAGCCTCGTCGGTCTGCGCCGGAATCTCCGCCTCCGGGGCCACCGCCTTACGGGTGCGGCGCCGGGGCTTGACCTCGGCCTCCTCGACGACCACCTGCGCGGGAATCGCCGCCTCGGCGGCGGGTGCCGTGTCCGCGGTCTTGCGGGTGCGTCGGCGCGGCTTGGCCGCCGTGGCCTCGGTGCCCTCGGCGGTGTCCACCGCGGCTTCGGCGGCCGCCTCGGCGGTCTTGCGGGTGCGTCGGCGCGGCTTGGCCTCCGGCTCTTCCGCCTCCCCCGCAGGGGCGGTCTGGGCCGTCTTACGGGCGCGCCGTGGCTTCGCCGGCGCCTCGCCCTCCGCCGTAACGCCCTCCGCCGTCTCGACCGCGGCCTCCGCCGCCTTGCGCGTACGACGGCGCGGCTTGGCCGGAGTCTCGGCGACCGCTTCGTCCACGACGGCCGGCGCCTCGGCGGCGGGTGCCGTGTCCGCGGTCTTGCGGGTGCGTCGGCGCGGCTTGGCCGCTGCGGCCTCGGTGCCCTCGGCGGTGTCCACCGCGGCTTCGGCGGCCGCCTCGGCGCTCTTGCGGGTGCGGCGGCGGCGCGGCATGGCCGGCTCGGCCGGTGCTGCGGCACCCTCCGCCCTGTCCGCGGCCGCTTCCGCGGCCTCCGGAGCCGTCGGCTCCACCGCCTCCGGCACCGGGGCGAGCGCCTCGGTCACCGCCGCGGC
>NZ_JBHUDX010000112.1:0-13447 GCF_042678285.1 Streptomyces caeni | reverse complement strand
CCTCCGGATCAAGCAGATCCAGTATCAGCGTGTCCACCACTCAGGGGGAGGCCCCACCCGCAGTGTCGCGAGCCCCAAACGGATAGAGATGTGCTGGTCAGCGTCACCTTCACGTAGCGCTCGCAACGTGATCGACAACGCCGACATGTCCGCGGGCAGGGAGCCGAGGGTCCCCTCCTCGGGTCAAGCCCCGACCGTCTCAGGTTCGGGGTGGTGACTGTGGGTGGGCGGCCTGGCGTACCGCACTGATGACGGCCGACTTGTCGGCCGGTGAAAAGCTGCGCACGTTGGGCAGTTTGATGGGCGGGCCGACCGTGATGAACCGCTGATGCGGGTTGTGTTGGGCGGTTGTTGTCACGGCGTCATGCAGATGGGGGCCCACGGAGATGATCAGTCCGCAGTTGCGCTGCACGAGGCTGTTGACGTAGGGCAGGGGCGCCGATGTGCTGCTTTTCGGTATCTCGATGCGCTGTGCGTTGATGGCAGCACCCGAAGTGGCTTTCTGCAGTGCTGACCAGACCGGCCAGGCCGCGGACGCGTCCCGTTGGTCATTGATCAGGCAGGCGCGGAAATTCTTTGAGATGTTGTTGGCGACAACCTTCGGAGTCCGGGGACCGGCCAGCAATGCGATGGTGAGCCGCGACAGCAGGACGGCGGCGACCAGTGTGGCTGCGCCAGCCATGAGGCGGACTCTTCGCGGGCGGTTGTGAAGGCTGAAGGGAAGGTTCACGCGGCGCACTCCGGATTCGTTCAAGATCGGCTCTTCCGCTTCTTCTTGCTCGATTTGCTCGACTTGCCGGCGGGACGCGGTGCGCCGCGCGGCGGCGTCGGAGCCAGGGCCGCCTGCTTGTGAAAACGGCTCGTGTGGGAACTGCCCGTGCGGCGCCGGATGACGGCCCACGCCGCTGCGGCGGTGGACAGAGCCAGTGCCCCGCCCAGACCGGTACCGGTGGCCCATCCGATCCCGGTGCCGGTGTTGTGACGGCCGAGTGGGTCGGCGGACAGCAGCGGATTGACGCCAGAGCCGCTGATGGTGGCGGGTGCCCGCAGGGCAGCCAGGGGGTTGACCAGACCGTAGCCGTACTGGTCGTCGTGGCCGCTGCCGCCGGGCCGTTGGGCGGTGCTGATCAGGCGGCGGATGGTCTGGCCCGCGGTCAGATGCGGGAATGCGGAACGCACCAGCGCGGCCGCTGCGGAGACATAGGCGGCCGCATAGCTGGTGCCGTCCGCCCTGACGTACTGGCCGCGGTCATTGGCGGAGTAGATTCCGGTGGCCGGTGCGGCGAGCGTCGAGCGGGGGCTGGATTCGCTGACGGGCCAGAAACGGCCGTTGGAATCGGTTCCGGTGACGTTGATGACGCCGGGGAAGGACGCAGGGTACATGGCCGGATTGCCGTTCTGTCCTTCGTTTCCGGCGGAGGCGACGATGACGGCGTCCTTGCCGAGGGCGTAGGTGACAGCTTCGCGTAGCAGTGGGTCGGGCGTGGTCGTTCCGACGGATATGTTGATGACCTGTGCGTGGTGGTCCGCGGCGTATTTGATGCCCTCCGCGATAGCGGTGGGCTCCGCGGTTCCGTTCGTGGACACGCGCACGGGGAGCACCTTGGATTCCGGTGCGAGACCGGTCATTCCGTTCCCGCTGTCCGCCTCGCCCGTGCCCGCGATGATGCCGGCGATGGCCGTTCCGTGTGAATCGTCGGAGATGTCAGCCCGGCCGTCGTCCCGAGGGGCTCCGAGGAATCCCGCACCGGGCAGGACCTGGCCCTTGAGATCGGGATGCGCAGCATCGACTCCGCTGTCGATGACGGCGACGGTGACGCCCTGCCCTCGCGATATGTGCCATATCTGCTCGGCCTGGAACTGCGTGAGCGGCCACTCGGACGGGCGAATACCCGCCGCGTCGGCGGGGGCGTCTGCGGCGAGTGCCCACAGGCCCGCAAGCATGGCACCGACAAGGAATCGGCATGGGAAGAGCACGAACAGCTCCAATCGGTGCAGGGCGTCCGCAGGGCACGCACAGTGGGCGCGCGGAGCCTGCCAGGTTCTACCACACACCCGTAACGACGGCCGAGGGCCGAGCCGTCGCCCCGCCCCTTCCACCCGCGAACCGTGGCCTGCGGCAGTCAAGACCTCCAATTCAGGTGGGAAAAGGTCAGCAAAGGTCATGCGGGCATATCGGCGTGAACATGTGTGATCATGGCAAATCTCCGTCCACAATTGTCGATAAAGCGCTGTTGGTCCGTCAGTGGCGACAGGTAGAACTCTGCCGCCGCGCCTCCACAGGAGAGGTGTTGCCGTGTCGTGCCTGTGGGGGGTCTGCGATGGGTCGCCGTCTGCTCAGCGTGTCGTCTGGTGCCTGGAGAAGAGTGGCGTTCGTCATCGCTCGCCTCACCGGGGGCCTGCATCGGCGCCGGCTGCGCGGGGTCGCGCTCGTGGTCAGCGGCGCGCTGTTCGTGATGCTGGCGACGCAGCCGGCCGAGGCCGTCATCAGCCAGCACGCCCTGGCCTCCGGTTCCGCGGCGCTGCCTCGTCAGCCGCCGGGTTCGGCGGCCGGGCTGCCGCACCAGGTGAAATCGGCGGCGATCCGTGGGAAGGGCAGCGTCTCCAGCCCGAAGGCCAAGCCGGTCCGCGGGGCGCTTCCACTGTCCGCGACGCACGTGCCGAAGCCGAAGGAGCGCGGCTCGTTCAGCCCGAAGGGGAAGCTCGGCACCAAGCGCATGACGCCCCCGGCCCGGGTGCGGGCGGCCCTGCTGAAGGAGGCCCGGCAGAAGTCGGCCAAGGCGAACGACACCAGCTCGTCGGCGCAGCAGGGCGATCCGCACATACCCGGCCCGAAGGCCAATGGTGCGGAGGTCGTCAAGGACCGCACCGCGAACACGTCGGTGTTCCAGAACCCGGACGGCACCATGACCGCGCGGGTCTACAGCCGTCCGGTGCACTACCGCACGGCGAAGGGCGCCTGGGCCGACATCGACAGCACCCTGGTGCAGGGCGTGGACGGCCGGTGGGCGGAGCGCGCGGACTCCCCGTCGGCCGACTTCGCCGCGAGCGGAAACGATCCTTCTCTGGTCTCCTACGGGCCGTCGACAAGCGAACAGGTCAGCTACTCGCTGCAGGGCGCGGCCCCGGTGACCGGTCAGGCGTCGGGGAACACGATCACCTATCGCGGGATCGCCGACTCCTCGGACTTGCAGTACGCGGTCAGCTCGGGTGCGGTGAAGGAGACCCTGGTCCTGCGCGCCGCCTCAGCCCCGACGACCTGGACGTTCCCCCTCCACCTGACCGGCCTGACACCGTCCCTCACCTCCGACGGCAGCGTGGTGTTCAAGGACTCCTCGGGTGCGGTGCGGGTGACGATCCCGCACGGGTACATGGAGGACTCCAAGGTCGGCAAGGTCTCCGGAGAGGGCGCGACGTCCACTGGGGTGACCTACCGCCTGACCACCGTGGACGGCGCTCCGGCGCTGCGGGTGTCGCTGGACGCGTCGTGGCTGCACGACAAGGCTCGCGTGTTCCCGGTCAAGGTGGACCCGACGAACCTGAACGCTGCGTCGAGCACGTACGTGGAGACGCCGTACGACATCAACTTCTCCACCGACTCGGTGCTGAAGACCGGTTCCTACGACGGCGGTGGTCACAAGGCCAACAGCTATGTGCTGTTCTCGTCGTTCGGATCGACGTTCAAGAACGACTACATCGAGAAGGCGTCGCTGTACCTGGACGACGTGTGGTCCGGCGGCTGCACCGCTGAACCCGTCTACGTCCAGGCCATCACCAGTTCCTGGAGCGTGGGCAGCATCGCCGACTACCCGGGCCTGTCGTACGGGTCGACGATCGGCTCGGCCAGCTTCTACGGCGGGTCCAGTTGCGGCGGGGCCTCGTGGCACGGCATCGACATCGGTGACAACCCCAGCGCGGCAGGTGTGAAGCTGCTGGAGGGGTGGGCGCATGGCGGGACCAACCGGGGCTTGGCGCTGACCGCCAACACGTCGGTCGTGGCGGCCTGGAAGCAGTTCGCCTCGGTCCACTCGTCCTACCCGCCGTACCTGTCGGTCACCTACAGCCCCTACGGCGCCGACTACTCCATCCCCAAGCAGACCTACACCGAGCCCACCGCGAGCACCACCGGCTCGATGAAGGTGACGCTCACCAACCGGGGAACGACCTCCTGGTCGACGTCGAGCACGCAGCTGGCCTCCGACATCTACACCACGTCCTGGTCGAAGGTCAGCACCAACGCCACCAAGACGTACGTGCCGAGCTCGGTGAGCCCCAACTCCACGATCACGATGACCGGGACGCTGCCGGCGCTCGCCCCCGGCCAGTACTACGTGTGCTGGGACATGCTGACCAGCGGCACGTCGTTCTACTCCACCTACAACGTGCCGCAGACGTGCGCCAAGATCACCTCGGCCGATACTCCACCGCAGATCGACTCCACCTCGCCGCCCTCCAATGTCGTGGTCGGCTCCCTCTCGCCGCAGCTGTTCGCACGCGGCCACGACCCGGACAACTACCCCGGCGGACTGACCTACGACTTCCAGGTCTACTCGAACCCAGCCTCCGGCTCGCCGTCCCTTGTGGCGGACTCCGGCTCGGTGAGCGGGACCCAGTGGACCGTTCCGGCCGGCAAGCTGGCCTGGAATCAGTCGTACTACTGGGTTGTGTCCGACAGCGACGGCGACGCTCAGAGCGACTTCTCGGAGCCGTCGTACTTCTCCACGACCGTTCCCCAGCCGCTGATCACCTCGCATCTCGGGTCGGCGGCGCAGGGTCCGGACGGCCACACCTTCGATCCGCTGGTGGGGAACTACACCACCTCGGCGACCGACGCGAGGGTGTCCGTGGCGGGTCCGGCGCTGTCGGTGGTGCGCTCCTACAACTCGCTCGACCCGCGCACCGGCAGCCTCTTCGGGTCGGGGTGGTCGACGCGGTACGACATGTCCGCGGTGCCGGACGGCGACGGCTCGGGCACGGTCGTGGTGACGACGGCGAGCGGCCAGGAAGTGCGGTTCGGCCTGAACGGTGACGGGACGACGTTCACGCCGCCGCAGGGCATGTACGCCACCTTCCGCACCGTAAGCGGCGGCGGTTACACCCTGACCGACAAGTCGGGGACCACGTACACCTTCGGTGAGCAGGCAGGATCGGCCTGGAAGCTCACGAAGACCACGGACGCGCGCGGACGCAGCCAGACGCTCGCCTACAACTCCGACGGCACCCTGGCCACCGTCACCAGCGCCACTGGCAGCCGGTCGCTGCACTTCACCTGGAGCGGCGGACACGTCACGCAGGTGAGCACGGACCCGGCGACCTCCGGCGGCGCCGCCGAGACGTGGACGTACTCCTACAGCGGCGACGACCTGACCGGGGTGTGCCCGCCCACCTCCACCACGGCGTGCACCACCTACGCCTACACCTCCGGGTCTTCCTCCGGCTCGCACTACCGCACGGCTGTGCTGGACGCCAACCCCGCCGCGTACTGGCGCCTCGCCGAGTCCTCCGGCACCTCGGCGGCGGACGACGTCGCGGTCAACGAGGGCAACGACGACGGTACCTACCGTTCCTCCGGCGTCACACTGGGCGCCGCCGGACTGCTGCCCGGCTCGCCGACCACCACCGCCACCTTCGACGGCTCCAGCGGCTATGTGTCGGTACCGGTCGGCCTGCTGCATCAGGGCAAGAGCCGCGCGGTGAGCCTGTGGTTCAAGACCTCCTCGCCCGGTGTGCTGATCGGCGACCAGTCCACGGCGATCGACGGCACCACCAGCGCGTCCGGCACCTGGACCCCGGTGCTGTACGTGGGCTCCGACGGCAAGCTGCACGGTCACTGGTGGAGCGTCAGCGGCTCCGGCAGCGCCGATTTCGGCTCGACCGGCACGGTGACCGACAACGCCTGGCACCACGCGGTGCTCACCTCCGACGGCACCACCCAGACCCTGTATCTGGACGGGACCCAGCAGGACACGTTCTCCGGCACCCCCGGTGACCAGTCCAACACCATCACCTACATCGGCGCCGGCTACGCGACGTACTGGATCGACTCCCCGGCGGACGTCAGCTACTTCCACGGCTCCATCGCCGAGGTCGCCTTCTACACCCACGCACTCGGCAGCCCGGCGGTCCAGGAGCAGTACGCCGCGGGAACCCACGCCGCCACCGAGCTGACCGGCATCACCCTGCCCTCGGGCAAGACCGGAATGGCCGCCGCCTACGATGCGTCCCGCGACCAGGCCACCCAGGTCACCGACGCCGACGGCGGCACCTGGCACCTCAACCAGGCCGGCACCTCCGGCTCCGGCGCCTACTACCGCGACGCCGTCATCTCCCAGGCCGCCCCCAACTACTGGCGCCTAGAGGACACGTCCGGCAGCCAGGCCGTCAACGAGGTCGCCGGGGACACGGCGTCCAACTGGTGGTCCTCCGGCCCGGCCACCTACCACGACGTCACCCTGGGCGCTGCGGGACCGTTCCCCGACAGCCCGGAGACCGCCCCGTCCTTCAACGGCACTAGCTCCTACGTGACACTGCCGTCCACAACGATCTACAGCGGCAAGGTTTCACCCGACTTCTCCATCGAGCTGTGGTTCAAGACCAGCGCATCCGGCGAGACCCTGTTCAGCTACCAGAACGCCGCGATCGGCAGCACGCCGACGCAGTACACCCCTGCCCTCTACATCGGCGCCGACGGCCACCTCTACGGGCAGTGGTGGGACGGCCTGCTCTCGCCCATGGAGTCCCCGGACACCGTCGATGACGGGCACTGGCACCAGGCCGTCCTCACCGTGAACAGTGCCGGTGAGCAGACGCTCAACCTGGACGGCAAGCAGGCCGACACCCGCACCGGCCAGCAGCTGGACTTCACCGGCCAGAGCACCGCCTCCGTCGGCGCGGGCTACCTGGCGGGCAACTGGCCCTCGCTGCCCTCGAACAACGCACAGGGCTACTTCACCGGCTCCATCGCTGAGGTTTCTACCTTCAACCAGGCGCTGAGCACGGACACCGTGGCGGCGCAGTACGCCGCCCGCGGCACGTCCAACGGCGCCACCCCGGTCACCACCGCGACCGTGACCGACCCGGCCGGAAGGGCGCTCACCTACCGCTACGACCCGTACAACGGCTCGCGCCTGATCTCGGCCACCAACGCGCTCGGCCACACCACCTCCTACTCGTACGACTCCGGCGGTTTCGCCGCCACGGTGACCGACCCGGACGGCAACTTCACCGCCACCACCCACAACTCGCGGGGGGACGTGCTGTCGCGCACCACCAGCGACATGCACGGCGACACCACCACCAGCTACGCCACCTACCCGGCGTCCGGCACCTACGACGACACCGACCCGCGCACCGACGAACCCATCTCCTACGCCGACCCGCGCTCCACCAGCGCCACTGACACCACCTACGCCACCACTTACACCTACGACACCTCCGGCGACCCGCTCACCACCACCGACCCCGACGGTCACACGACCACCCGGACGTACACGGCGGGCACCGAGTCAGCGGTCGGCGGCGGCACCGAACCGGCAGGGCTCCTGGCCTCCGTCGAGGACCCGAACGGCCACACGACCACCTACGCCTACGACAGCGCCGGCGACCTCGCCCAGGTCACCTCGCCGTCCGGGCTGAAGACCAGCTACACCTACGACAACCTGGGCCGCCGCCTCACCCGCACCGAGACCTCGGACACCTACCCGGGCGGGGTGACCACCGGCTACACCTACGACGGCCAGGACCGTGTCGTCACCGCCGCCGGACCGGCCACCACCGACGCCGTCACCGGCACCACCCACACGCCGCGGACCACGTACACCTACGACGACGACGGCAACACCACCGCCCAGGCCGTCGCCGACACCACCGGCGGCGACACCACTTGCACCACCACCTGGACGTACAACACCCACGACCAGTTGGATTCGGTCACCGACCCAGCGGGCCGCAAGACTACCTACGGCTACGACGCCTACGGCAACCGAAACGCCGAGACCGACCCCGACGGCAACGCCTACACCTTCGACTACTCACCCACCGGTGAACTGCTCACCACCACGCTGACCAACTACACCGGCGACCCGGTCAACCCCTCCTCGCCGGCCTCGCTCGTGCTGGACTCGCGCGCCTACGACCCGGCCGGATGGCTCGCCTCCGACACCGACGCGATGGGCCGGACCACCGCCTACTACTACAACTGGAACCACCAGCTCATCCAGAGCTACCTGGCCAACTTCCACAACCCGGACGGCTCCAGCACCACCAAGGTCCTCCAGCAGAACGCCTATGACGCGGCCGGTCACCTGACCGAGCAGCAGAACACCGCCGCTCTGATCGAGAGCGACTACACCGTCGACCCCGCCGGTTTGATCACCCAGTCCGTCTTCGACCCCTATGGCCAGGACAAGACCACCACCTCCAACAGCTACGACGCGAACGGCAACCTCACCTCCCAATCCGTCGCCAAGGGCGGCACGACCGAGCAGACCGACTTCGCCTACGACGCGCTCGGCGACGTCACCTCGCAGACCGTCCACAACGGCGCGACGAACCTGGTCACCACCCACAGCTACGACCAGCGCGGACTGCTCACCTCCAGCACCGACCCGCGCGGCAACGCCTCCGGCGCCACCGCCGCCGACTACACCACCACCTACACCAACGACCAGGTCGGACAGCTCACCCAGGTCACCGCCCCGGTGGTGAACGCCGAGACCGACGGCGGCACCCCGCAGCAGATCCACCCCATCACCCTGTACGGCTACGACACCTTCGGCGACCAGACCTCCGTCGACGACCCCGACGGCAACATCACCACCTACACCTACGACGCCGACAGCGAGCAGGTGGCCGTCTCCGACGCCGCCTACACGCCGCCGGGCGCCAGCACCTCCCTCACCCCGGGCACCACCGCCACCTACGACGCCGGCGGCCGCCTCACCGCGACCACCGACGCCGACGGCAACACCACCCACTACACCTACGACCAGCTCGGCGACGTGGCCCAGATCGAGGAGCCCGCCGTCGGCGGCACCACGCCCACCGGTCACGTCACGTACGACGCCGACGGCGAACCGCTGTCCAGCACCGACCCCACCGGTGCGGTCGACCAGCACACCTACGACGACCTGGGCCGAGTAGTGACGTCCAGCGCGGTCGTCCGCCAGCCGACCGTCACCACCGACACCACCAAGTTCGGCTACGACGCCGCGGGCAACCAGACGTCCGTCACCCTGCCCGGCGGCGAGCAGTCCACCGCGACCTACGACGCGGCGGGCAACCAGCTCACCGCCACCGACGCCCGGGGCAACACCACCCACTACGCCTACGACCTCGACGGCAGGCTCACCAGGGCGACCCTGCCCGACGGCACCGCCACCACCCGGACGTACGACCTCGCCGGGCAGCTGACCGCCACCGCGAACCTGGACGCCTCCGGCGCCACCCTGACCGGCACGTCGTACGCCTACGACCCGGCGGGCAACCCGACCTCGGTCACCGACGCCGACGGCAACACCACCACCTACGCCTACGACGCCAGTGATGCACTGACCCAGCAGACCGAACCGGTCAGCTCCACGGCCACGATCACCACCAGCTTCGGCTACGACGCGGCGGGCAACCTCACCCGATACACGGACGGCGACAACCACGCCACCATCACCACCTACAACACGCTCGGTCTGCCCGAGTCGACGATCGAGCCCAGCACCAGCGCCTTCCCGAACACGGCCGACCGCACCACGACCGTCGCCTACGACGGCAACGGCAACCCGACCACCATCACCCGCCCCGGCGGCGTCACCCTCACCCAGACCTACGACGCCGACGGCCGCCTCACCGGCACCTCCGGCACGGGCGCGGAATCCGCCACCACAAGCCGCAACTTCGGTTACGACGCCGACGGCCGCCTCACCTCCGCCGGGGCACCCGGCGGCACCGACACCTACACCTACGACGACCGCGGTGAGATCCTCTCCGCCTCCGGCCCCTCCGGCAGCGCCACCTACAGCTACAACGCCGACGGCCTGCTCACCTCGCGCACCGACACGGCGGGCACCGCGACCTTCACCTACGACCCGGACGGCCAGGTCGACACGGCCGCCGACCCGGCCACCGGCACCGCGCTCACCTACACCTACAACTCCACCGGCCAGGTCACCGGCATCGCCTACGGCGGCAGCGGCAACGCGTCCCGCAGCCTCGGCTACGACGCCCAGCATCGCCTCACCAGCGACACCCTCACCGCCCCCGGCGGTGCCACCGAAGCAGCCGTCTCCTACGCCTACGACGACGCCGGACACATCACCGGACAGACCACCACCGGCACCGCGGGAGCGGCCGCCAACACCTACGGCTACGACAAGGCCGGCCGCCTGACCTCGTGGAACAACGGCTCGACCACCACCAGCTACGGTTACGACAAGGCCGGCAACCGCACCAGCGTCACCAGCGGATCCACCACGACGACCGCGACCTACAACGTCCGCAACGAGCTCACCGGCACCAGCACCGGCTCGTCCTCGACGAGCTACGCCTACACGGCCCGCGGCACCCTGGCCTCGGTCACCGGTCCCCAGGGCACCGAGAACCTCAGCTACGACTCCTTCGACCAGCTCACCACCGACGGCACCACCGCCTACACCCACGACGACCTCGGTCGCCTCGCCACCGCGGGCAGCAGCACCTTCGCCTACGACGGCACCGGCGACCAGGCCGTCTCCGACGGAACCGAAACGTACGGCCGCGGCCCCGCCGGTGAACTCCTCGGTATCGACGGCCCCTCAGGCGCGGCCCTCGCCTACACCAACCAGCACGGCGACCTGACCGCCACCTTCACCGCCACCGGCACGACCCTCGCCGGTTCCACCGCCTACGACCCCTACGGCCAGACCCTCGCCGCAGGCGGCACCCAGCACGACGTCGGCTACCAGGGCGGCTGGACCGACCCCGCCACCCGCCGTGTGGCCACCGCCAGCCGCTGGTACGACCCGTCGACAGGAGACTTCACCAGTCACGACGCCACCAGCCAGCCCCCCGTCCCGTCCGTCAACGCCAACGCCTACGCCTACGGCGACGACGACCCGCTGACCAACGCCGACCCGTCGGGGAACAGCGCCTGCCAGGCGGGCAGCGGCCACAGCAGCAGCTCTCACCACCACCCGTCGTACTCCTACACCCCCCACTACTCCTACACGCCCCACTACTCCTGGCACCCGACCACCACCTACCGGCATCACTACACACACACCCGGGCCCACCGCAGCCCCAGCCGGGACTACAGCGACGAAATCGCCGCAGCACAGCGCGCGCTGGCCGCCGAGGCCAGGGCCCAGCAGCGGCGGCTGGACAGCATGTTCAGCTACTCCGGCGGCGGTGGCCACCACAGCAGCTCCTCAAGCGGCTGGGGCTGGCTGGGCGCGGGCGCCAGCCTGCTCGGCGCCCTGGGACAGGGCTTCTCCTGGGCCGGCGCCGGGGAGGCCGCCGAGGTCGGAATCTTCGTCCTCGCCGCCGGCTACAGCAGCTGCAACGTCACCACGACGCCCCCTCCGCCGCCCCCGCCCACCGCGAAGACGGGCCTGCGGCAGAACCCGGGCACCAGGCCGACAGGCCAGCCCAAGGGCTCCCAGAGCCCACCCCAGAACGGCACCAAGACCGCGGCCACCGGCCCTTCGGACACGCTGCCCGTCGCCCTGCAGGGAGCGGCACCCCAGGTCACCGACCCCACGACCGGCCAGTCTGTCGCCGACAGGACAATGGACACGGCCACGGGGCTTCCGCTGACGCCGGGCGGTACGTGCGCTGTACTGTGTGACACCGCCGACAGCCAGGAACTTCCGCTCCAGCCGGCCTTCAGCGGAGACGGTTCAGGGAGCGGGAAGCCACCGCTCAAGACGGCCGCCGACGGCTGCGACGACGACCAGTTGTACACGTCGGTCGGCTGCGAGGACCCCATGGAGACCATGCGCCGCGTGACCAAAGATACCCACCAACACTTCCAGGAGGATCCGTCCCGGATCAGTCGGTACTTGAGCCCCGGGGAAATCGCCGCGGCCGAGCAGGAGCCATGGGTGGCCCGGGCCAATTACGGAAAGGCGATGGAGCGGGCCGTGGCGCAGCATCCCGACATCGAACCGAACTTCATCAACATCGGAGGTTCCTCGATGCCTGACTATGTCGGGATCACGAGAAGTGGTCCGGAGTTCTACGAGCTGACGACGGACTCGTTCCATGCGTTCCGGATTCACATCTACCGGCCGTATGTCTATCCGCAGACGTACGTGAGTTATCCACAGGTGCCTTTCGGATTCGGAGTCGTGTAGAAGATGACCGCACGGTACGGCAGGCGGATCGCAGGCCTGCGCGCGCAACCCGGAGACGAAGTGCGGGATCTACACGTCGACGACGCCGAGTTCCTGGGCTGCGTGGCGAGAGTCAGCGCCGATCCGGCCCAGCGGCTGCGCATCTCGCAGACAACTCTGTCCAGGTGCGGTGCGTACGACTGCTATGTCGAAGGCGCCCGGCTTGAGGATGTCGTCGTTGACGGTCTGGATACCAATGACATGCTGCGCGTCTGTGGATCTGTCTTCCGGCGCGTTGTCATCAAGGGTGCGATGGGCTGTTTGCAGATCGTTCCCTGGCTGCACATGTCGTACGAGAACCTTCAGCCTGTGTACGACAGGGCCAACCGTGATTTCTATGCGACCGTAGACTGGGCTCTCGACATCTCCCAGGCGGTCGGCGTTCCTTTGGACATACGTGGGGTTCCTGGGCGACTGGTCCGGCGGAATCCCGAAACACAGGGACTCATGACCTTCGAGCAGGCTCTGCTCGGTTCCTGGAGGTCGGTCGATCTGGCCGGTACCCACTTCTCCGCGGCCCCCAAGCTGTTGTTGGACGAGGGGCTGGAGGACATCCTCCTCATCGCAGATCAACGCAGTCCGGACCTTGCCCACCAGGTCACGGTGCTGGAACGCCTGAGGCAGGCGGGTGCGATCCTGCCGGACTGACGGGCGTCATGCTGCAGCACGTCCACGACCTGACGTTGCACACCTGAACCGCGGCTCCTCGGAGCTGGTGACGTCCATGCATCAGCTCTGAGGAGCCGCGATCTCCCCGTCGTCGAGTCGATCCCTTTGCGGCGTAACACCCAAGGTGACATCGTGGCGAGTCATCCAGGCTTCGGCGTGCTGCTGACCCGACTTCTGAACAACCGCCGGGTGGATGTCGCGTGGCTGTCCTCGGCGTCCGGGATCCCGGAGACCGAACTCCGCTCGGTGCTGGCTGGCACGCCGCCGCTGTCTTCGCAGCTCGACGTCCTCGCCCCGGCGCTCGGTTTCCATGCCACCGACCTCCATGTGATCGCCGACGTCGCGGTGCCGGGAACCCTCACCCCGTTACCTTTTCCGTGGCCCCGCAATGGGGCGCCTGGCCCCCGGGCCCGGTA
>NZ_JBHUDX010000111.1:0-7774 GCF_042678285.1 Streptomyces caeni | reverse complement strand
AGACGGAGCCGGAGGCCGAGGCCGCACCCGAGCCGGAACCGGCCGCCGAGACGACCCCGGAGGCGACCCCCGGCCCGGAGGCCGAAGCCGCACCCGCCCCGGCCCTCGAGCCGACCGACGAAGCGGCCCCCGCCCCCGAGCCGGCGGCGACCGAGGCAGAGGCCGAGCCCCAGCCCGAGCCGACCGCCGAAGCCACCCCCACCCCCGAGCCGGAAGCCGAGGTCGCACCCGAACCCGAGCCGACCCCCGAGCCGGAAGCCGAAGCCGCGACCGAGCCGACTCCCGAGCCGGAGCCGGAGCCGGAGGCCGCAGCCGCGACCGAGCCCGAGCCGGAGCCGGAGGCCGCAGCCGCGACCGAGCCCGAGCCGGAAGCCGGGGTGGCCCCCGAGCCGGAGCCCGAGCCGGCACCCGAACCGGCCGCCGACGCCGTCCCCCAGCCGGAGGCGGAACCCGAATCCGAGCCCGAGGCACCGGCCGCCGACGAGCCGGCACCCGCGCAGGCGGAGGACTCCGCACCCGCGCAGGCGGACGAACCGACCCCCGCACAGACGGACGCCCCCACGCCCGCCCTGACGCTCGACGGCGTGAAGTCCCGCGCCCCCGGTCTGGCCACCGCCTACAAGGCCGCGGCCACGGTCCTCGACAAGCGCGGCCTCGCCGGCGCCCGCGCCAAGGTCTACCTGGTCCTCGACCGCTCGGCGTCCATGCGCCCGTACTACAAGGACGGCTCCGCCCAGGCCCTCGGCGAGCAGGCCCTCGCGCTGGCCGCGCACCTCGACCCCGAGACCACGATCCACGTCGTCTTCTTCTCCACCGAACTCGACGGCACGGGCGAGCTGACCCTCGCCGACCACGAGAACAAGATCGACGAGCTGCACGCGTCCCTCGGCCGCATGGGCCGCACGAGCTACCACGCCGCCGTGGAGGCCGTGGTGGCCCACCACGAGCAGTCGCAGGACCCGGCCCTCCCCGCCCTGGTGATCTTCCAGACGGACGGCGCGCCGGACGCGAAGACCCCCGCCACCCAGTCGCTGACGAACGCCGCGAAGAACCACCCGGCCCTCTTCTTCTCCTTCGTCGCCTTCGGCGACCCGGAGAACAAGGCGTTCGACTACCTCCGGAAGCTGAAGACGGACAACACCTCCCACTTCCTGGCCGGCGAGGCCCCGCGCGAGCTCACGGACACGGAGGTGTACGAGGGCATCCTGGCGACCTGGCGCCCCTGACCGCCGCACCCGGACGCCGCCCGCCTCTCACCGCGTAAAACGGGAGGCGGGCGGCGTACCCATGTCGGCTACGATTTCAAGGTTCGTAGACGATTGCAGCCGACCCGAAGCCGACGATCGTCACCCCGCGTAGCGACTTGGGAGCAGCCCGCGATGGCTCGACACCTCATCACCAGCGCCCTTCCGTACATCAACGGGATCAAGCACCTGGGCAACATGGTGGGGTCCATGCTCCCGGCGGACGTCTACTCCCGCTATATGCGCCAGCGCGGCCACGACGTCCTCTACATCTGCGCGACGGACGAGCACGGCACCCCCGCCGAACTGGCGGCGAAGGAGCTGGGCCTGCCGGTCGACGAGTTCTGCGCCCAGGCACACGACGCGCAGAAGGCGGTGTACGACGGCTTCAGCCTGGCCTTCGACTACTTCGGCCGCAGCTCGTCCCCGCAGAACCGCGAGATCACTCAGGAGATCGCCCGCGAGCTCAAGGCGAACGGGTTCATCGAGGAGCGGGCCATCCGCCAGGTGTACTCCAACGCCGACGGCCGCTTCCTGCCCGACCGGTACATCATCGGCACCTGTCCGCACTGCGGCTACGACAAGGCGCGCGGCGACCAGTGCGAGAACTGCACGCGGGTCCTGGACCCGACCGACCTGATCGACCCGCGCTCCGCGATCAGCGGCAGCAGCGACCTGGAGGTCCGCGAGACCAAGCACCTCTTCCTGCTGCAGTCGGCGCTGGCCGGCGAGGTCGAGGCATGGGTGGACGAGCGCGCCGACGACTGGCCCGTGCTGGCCTCCTCGATCGCCCGCAAGTGGCTCACCGAGGGCCTGCACGACCGGGCGATCACCCGCGACCTGGACTGGGGCGTCCCGGTCCCGGCCGACACCTGGCCGGAGCTGGCCGCCGAGGGCAAGGTCTTCTACGTCTGGTTCGACGCCCCGATCGAGTACATCGGCGCCACGAAGGAGTGGGCGGACCAGGACCCCGAGAACCGCGACTGGCGTTCGTGGTGGTGGGAGTCGGACGCGGACGTCCACTACACGCAGTTCATGGGCAAGGACAATGTGCCCTTCCACAGCGTGATGTTCCCGGCGACCCTGCTGGGCACCCGCGCGCCGTGGAAGAAGGTGGACGTCATCAAGGCGTTCAACTGGCTCAACTACTACGGCGGCAAGTTCTCCACGTCGCAGAAGCGCGGCGTCTTCACGCACGACGCGCTGGAGATCCTCCCGGCCGACTACTGGCGCTACTTCATGATGGCGAACGCGCCCGAGTCCGACGACTCCTCCTTCACCTGGGAGCACTTCACGGCCACGGTGAACAAGGACCTGGCGGACACCCTGGGCAACTTCGTCAACCGCGTCCTGTCCTTCTCCCGCAAGCGCTTCGGCGACGCGGTCCCGGAGGGCGGCGAGCCGGGCGAGGCCGAGGCGAGGCTCGGCGAGGAGATCGCGCGCCTGCTCGCGGAGTACGAGGAGCACATGGACGCCATCCAGTTCCGCAAGGCGGCGGCCGCGCTGCGCGCCCTGTGGTCGGCGGGCAACTCCTACCTGGAGGAGAAGGCCCCCTGGCTGGAGATCAAGACGAACAAGGAGGGCGCGGCCCTCACCCTGCGCACGGCGATGAACCTGATCCATCTCTACGCGGTGGTCTCGGAGCCGTTCATCCCGACCTCGTCCGCGGCGATGCGCGGGGCGTTCGACCTGAAGGACGACACGGCGACGTGGGTGACGCGCGACGGGGCGAAGTCCCTCACCGCCGTCACCGCCGGCACCCCCTTCACGGTCCCGCCGGTCCTGTTCGCCAAGCTCACGGACGAGGACCTGGAGAACTACAAGGAGCGCTTCGGCGGCACGGAGGGCTGACCCGGCGACGGGCGCCCACGGGGTGACCGCGCCACCGTTCCCCGCCCCACGGTCGACCGGGGGGCGGGGTGCGGTCGGTGCGGGGTCGGCTTCCCGACGCGTACGCCACGAGGCCCGCCCACGCGCCGGTACCACGCCGGAGGCGCAAGAACTCCGCCGATGCAAGCCCGGCCTAGGTACCCATCTGCCTCGCCTCCCCCTTTGACGCAGCAACGTGCCACGAGGATCCCGCGCACGGACCCTACTGGGCGGCCGAGCTCACCGTCCGCCCGGCGGACGCGGCGACTTTGCGGTTCCTGATGCCCGGTCATGAGTCTGGGACGCCGGGTGACGAAGCCGCCGGGAACGGAGGGAACGAGCTGTCAGCCGGCGCTCGCACGGAAAGCGGCCCGGAACCGGCCACCGGTTCCGGGCCGCCCATGCAGGACGACTACTTCGGCTGCGGCTTGCGCACCGACAGGTGCAGCTCCCTCAGGCGCTCCTCCGGCAGCTCCGTCGGGGCACCCATCATCAGGTCCTGCGCGTTGCCGTTGAGCGGGAAGGCGATCGTCTCGCGGATGTTCGGCTCGTCGGCCAGGAGCATCACGATGCGGTCGATGCCCGGCGCGATGCCGCCGTGCGGAGGGGCGCCGAAGCGGAGGGCGCGGAGCATGCCCGCGAACTCGCGTTCCACCGTCTCGTCGTCGTAGCCGGCGATGTTGAACGCCTTGAGCATGATGTCCGGCTCGTGGTTCCGGATGGCGCCCGAGGACAGCTCCACGCCGTTGCAGACGATGTCGTACTGCCAGGCCAGGATGTCCAGGGGGTCCTGCGTCCGCAGCGCATCCATGCCGCCCTGCGGCATGGAGAACGGGTTGTGCGAGAAGTCGATCTTCCCCGTGTCCTCGTCCTTCTCGAACATCGGGAAGTCGACGATCCAGCAGAAGCGGAAGACGCCCTCCTCGAAGTGGCCGGCCCGCTTGGCCGCCTCCACCCGGACCGCGCCCATGATCTTCGAGACCTCGTCGAACCCGCCCGCGCCGAAGAACACCGCGTGCCCGGCGGCGAGGGACAGCCGCTTCGTCAGCTCCGCGACGTTCTCCTCCGTGAGGAACTTCGCGATCGGGCCCGTCAGCGCGCCGTCCTCGCCGACCCGCACCCACGCCAGGCCCTTGGCGCCCTGCTCCACCGCGTACTCGCCGAGCTGGTCGAAGAACTTGCGGGGCTGCGAGGCGGTGTCCGGCACCGGCAGCGCCCGTACGTGCTTGCCCGCGAACGCCTTGAACTCCGAGCCCTCGAAGACGTCCGTGACGTCGACCAGCTCCAGCTGGGCCCGCAGGTCCGGCTTGTCCGAGCCGTACTTGAGCATCGCCTCGCGGAAGGGGATGCGGGGGAAGGGGGACGTGACGTGGCGGCCGCCCCCGAACTCCTCGAAGATCTCCGTCATCAGCTGCTCGATCGGCTGGAACACGTCCTCCTGCTCGACGAAGGACAGCTCCACATCGAGCTGGTAGAACTCGCCCGGCGAACGGTCCGCGCGGGCGTCCTCGTCGCGGAAGCAGGGCGCGATCTGGAAGTAGCGGTCGAAGCCGGAGATCATCAGCAGCTGCTTGAACTGCTGCGGGGCCTGCGGCAGCGCGTAGAACTTGCCCGCGTTCAGCCGGGAGGGGACCACGAAGTCGCGGGCGCCCTCCGGGGACGTCGCCGTCAGGATCGGGGTGGCCATCTCGTTGAAGCCCATCGCCGCCATCTTGTGCCGGATCGCCGAGATCACGGCCGTGCGCAGCATGATGTTGTGGTGCATGCGCTCGCGGCGCAGGTCCAGGAAGCGGTACTCAAGGCGCCGCTCCTCGTTCACCCCGTCCTCGGTGTTGATCGTGAAGGGGAGCGGGGCAGCCGCGCCGAGCAGCTCGACCTCGCCCACCAGGATCTCGATCTCACCCGTGGGCAGGTCCGGGTTCACGTTCTCGGCGCCGCGGGAGACGACCTTGCCGTCGACGCGGACGGTGGACTCCTTGGAGATGGCGTCCAGCGCCTCGTACGCGGCCGTGCCGGGGTGGGCGACCAGCTGGGTGATGCCGTAGTGGTCGCGCAGATCGATGAAGAGGATGCCGCCCAGGTCGCGCCGATTGTGCAGCCAGCCGCTCAGCCGGACGTCGCTGCCGACGTCAGAGGCGCGGAGCTCGCCGCAGGTGTGGGACCTGTACCGATGCATCGTCGTTCATCCAGTCTTCGCGGAGCGGGGTCTGTCCGGGGGCGCTCGCCCCGGTGCGTCCGGGCGGGCACGGCCCGGACCTACCAAGCGTACCGGCCGCCCCAAGATCGCCTCCCCACCATTTCCGCACGGCTCTCTCCCCTTCGGCCAGGCCCCGATATCATCGACAATGGGCTCAAATTGGGACTTTTCTTACCTTCGGTGGCACGTCTCGATCACCTCTTCTTACAGTGGGACAATGCGCACTGGTGAGCCTCTGCCCGCCGTGGGGGACGTCCTGGCCGCCCTCGCGACAGGGGTGTGGCGCTGGGACCACGCCGCCGGACTCGTCACCATGGACGCCGAGGCCGCACGGCTGCTGGGGCTGCCCCCGGAGGCGACGACGCTCACGGAGGCGGGGGTCCGGGCCCGGTTCCACCCCGTCGACTGGAACGAGGTCGACGGGATCGTCCAGCTCGCCCTGGCCGAGGGCACCATCGCCGAGATCCGGATGCGGATCATGGACGCGCACGGACGCGTGGTCCGCACCGTACGCAGCCGCTCCAAGCCGTCGATGGACCCGCAGACCGGGGCGTATGTGCTGGTCGGGACACTCCAGGAAGTCACCGAGCCCTCCCCGGACGCCGCCGCGCGCTCCCCGGTCACCGGCGACTGGCGCCGCTCCCGCGAGGCGTTCCTCCTGGACGCGGGACGCGCGCTGGCCGAGGCACGGTCCACGGCGGAGGTACTGCGGGTGGCGGCCGGCCTCTCCATGCCCGGGTTCTCGCCGGACGGCCTCGCGGTCTTCGGGGCCGAGGGCGACCGGCTGACCGTCATCGGCCACCACGGCCAGGCGCCCGGAGAGGAGGGTCCCTTCACGCACATGTCGCTGGACACGGACTACCCGGCCGCCGAGGTCGTCCGCACCGGCCGTGCCGTCTACCTGTCCTCGCCCATGGAGTACAAGGCCCGCTACCCGGTCTCCTGGCCGCTCGCCGCGCACTTCGGCCGGCGGTCCTGGGCGTTCCTGCCGCTCACCGTGTCGGGCCGCACGATGGGCGCGTGGATGGCGGCCTTCAAGTACCCGGTCACCTTCACGCCCGACGAGCGCTCCGTGCTCACCACGGTCGCCCGGATGCTCGCCCAGGCCCTCTCCCGGGCCACGACCGCCGAGACGGAGCGGGAGCTGACGGAGGGGCTGCAGCGCTCGATGCTGCCCGTGCTCGGACCGGAGATCCCCGGCATGACCGTGGCCGCGCGCTACATACCGACCGGCGGCGGACTCCAGGTGGGCGGCGACTGGTACGACATGATCCAGCTGCCCGGGGGAGGCCGCTTCGCGCTCACCATCGGCGACGTACAGGGCCACGACGTGCGCGCCGCGGGCCTCATGGGCCAGCTGCGGATAGCCCTGCGGGCGTATGCGGCGGAGGGCCACCCCCCGGACGCGGTCCTCTCCCGCGCCTCGCGTTTCCTGCACGGCATGACATACGGCGCGGACGGCGGCGACCTGCGCTTCGCGACCTGCCTCTACGCCGAGGTGGACCCGGAGACCGGGACGCTGGAGATCGCCCGCGCCGGCCACCCCGACCCCGCGATCCGCATGGCGGACCGGACCGTGCTGATGCGGCCGACCGCGGGCGGGCTGCCGCTCGGCATCGACCCGGACGCGGACTACCCGACCACCCGGCTCCTCCTGGAGCCCGGCGAGACCATGCTGATCTGCACGGACGGGCTGATCGAGACCGGCGGGCACGACCTGGACACCGGCTGGCGGCGCATACGCCGGATACTGGAGGAGCACGACGGCGACATCGACGAGCTGGCCGACGCGCTGGTCCAGGCCGTGCACGGGCCCTCCTCCCACCACGCCACCGGGCCGCTGACCGACCGGCGCGAGGACGACATAGCGCTGCTGCTGCTCAGCCGGCCGGGCGAGCCGGCCGGCGGCACCGTCCCCGCCGCGCGCCCGGCCGTGCGCCGGCTGGCGCTGACGGTCGCGCAGGCCGAGCCCGAGCGTATCGCCGGCGCCCGGCAGCAGGTGCGCGAACTGCTGCACGACTGGTCCTCCCAGGACCAGCTGGACTCGGCGGTACTCCTGGTCTCCGAGGTGCTCACGAACGTCCTCGTCCACACCGACGCGGACGCGCTCCTCGTCGCCGAGATCGCCGGCGAGCCGAGCGGCGTGGACGGCCGGGGCGGGCGCCGGCTGCGCGTGGAGGTCACGGACGCGAGCGACGACCTCCCCCACAAGCGCCGGCCGGGCGAACTGGCCTCCTCCGGCCGCGGACTGATCCTCGTCGAGCTGCTCGCCGACGCCTGGGGCGTGGAACCGCGGGGCGAGGGCAAGTGCATCTGGGTCGAGCTGCGCGAGGAGCCCTCGAAGATGGAGCCAGAGGACGATCTGCGGGAGGAGGTCGCACAGCTGCGATGAGCACGGCCCGCGGCCCCCCCCGTTACCTTTTCCGTGGCCCCGCAATGGGGCGCCTGGCCCCCGGGCCCGGTA
>NZ_JBHUDX010000110.1:0-69963 GCF_042678285.1 Streptomyces caeni | reverse complement strand
GGCCGCGCACGCCGCCGCCGCGGCACCCGCCCCCGCCGCCCCGCAGGCCCCGGCGCCGGCCCGTACACCCCACGGGCCCCCGCCCCGGACCGAGCCGGCCCCGGCGGAGTCCGCGGGGATGCGCCGGGCGATCGGCGAGCTGATGAGCCGCGCCAAGCGGGAGATCCCGCACTACTACCTGGCCACGACGATCGACATGGACGCGGCGGTCGCATGGATGCGAGCGCGGAACCGGGAACTGCCCGTGGGCGAACGCATGGTGCCGGCGGCGCTGCTGCTCAAGGCGGTGGCCGCGGCGGCCCTCCAGGTCCCGGATCTCAACGGCTTCTGGCAGGACGGGGGTTTCGTCCCGGGCGACGGCGTGCACCTCGGTTTCGCCGTCTCGCTGCGCGGCGGGGGGCTCGCCGCGCCGGTCATCCGCGACGCCGCCTCCCTCACCCCGGTGGAGCTGATGGCCCGGCTCAAGAGCCTCGTCGAACGGGCCCGGAGGGGCCGGCTGCGCGGCACCGAGATCACCGGAAGCACCCTCACCGTCACCAGCCTCGGCGACCAGGGCGTCGAGGCCGTCTTCGGCGTCATCCACCCGCCCCAGGTCGCCCTCGTGGGTCTCGGAGCCGTGGTCGAGCGTCCCTGGGCGGACCGCGGCATGCTCGGGGTGCGGCCGGTCGTGACGGCCACCCTGTCCGCGGACCACCGGGCCACCGACGGCGCGGTCGGGGCCCGGTTCCTGACCGCCGTCGACCGTCTGGTGCAGAGACCGGAGGACCTGTGATGGACCGCAGCGATGCCGAGACCCTCGTCAAGGACGCGATCGCCCGGGTGGTGCCGGGCGCCGACCTCAGCCGTCTGGGGCCCGAGGACCCGTTCCGCGACGCGCTCGAATTCGACTCGCTGGACTTCCTCAACTTCGTCGAGATCCTGTCCGAACGCAGCGGCCTGCACATCGACGAGGAGGACTATCCCCGGCTGACGACCCTGAAGGACGCCGGCGAGTTCCTGGTCGCACGGGCACCGTGATGCGGCGTCAGCGGCCGCGATGCCGGGTCCACCGGGGTTCGACGAGCTCCCATTCCCGGCCCCACCGCGCGAGGCGGCGGCGGTCCAGGGACAGCCGGACGCCCCTCCAGGCGCCGCCCAGGCCCAGCGCGACGGCGGTCGCGGCGGCAAGGCCCACGCCGACGCTCACGGTCGTGTTCACATCGCGGGTGACGGGCGGCGCGGTGACCCGGCCACGGGTGTCCAGCCAGATGATCACCGTGGCCCCCTTCCTCTCCCCGGACGCCACCGGGGCCACCGCGACATGGGCTCCCCCGGAATCCCTCCACCGGACCGGCGCCCGCGCACCGATGTCGCCGCCGGGGCGGTCGAGGCCGGCCTGCGCGTCGGACAGCAGCCGCGCCGCGACCGGATGCCGTTCGGCGAGCTGCGCCTGGCGCAGCTGCCGGTAGTGATGGTGGGTCGCGCTCCCGGCCAGCCACGCCGCCGCGGGCAGCGCCACCGCCAGCAGCGCCGTCAGCAGCAGCCGAAGGCGCCGCTCCAGGCGGTCCGACGGTCGTTCGAGGGGGTTGCGCACGCTGTCCGGACGGTGCCCCCGGAAGTGCGGTGTCCGCATGACGCGGCCTCCCGTCCCGGCCCGGGGCGGCACACCGCCGGCGCCGATCCTGCGCGTACCGTCCGGCACACGACGAGGGGGCGGTCGGCGGCGGCCGCGCCGGCACCACGGCGAGGAACGGCCGTCGCACGGCGGCTCGGGGGGTGCGAGGACGGCGGCCCGGCGGCTGCCGTGTGACGGCGTCGTGAGGCGACGGGCGCGGCCCGTCAGGACTCGGTGATGCGGATGTGCCGCGGCGCGGCGGCCCGCACCTTGGGCGCGGTGACGGTGAGCACGCCCTCGCCGAGGCTCGCGCTGATCTCGTCGGCCTTGACGTCGGCGGGCAGTAGGACGCGGTACACGAAGCGCCCGGTGCGGCGGGTGCTGCGGCGCAGCACGCCTTCTCGCTCGCGCTCCTTGCATTCGCCGGTGATGCGCAGTTCCCGCTCACCGATCTCGATGTCGATGGCGTCCCGTTCGATGCCGGGCAGGTCCGCCTCGATCACGTAGGCGTCATCGGTCTCCCGCATCTCGGCGGCGGGTGCCCAGGCCGACGTCCCCGGGGTGGTGGCGGCGGTCTCCAGCAGCCGGCTCATGCGCTCGAACAGGTCATCGAACCCGGAGGCGGCCGGTTCACCCCGTCCCCGTGCCGGAAACGACCTCTCCAGCAGGCTGCCGGGCCGGTGTCGTACGGGCAGGGTCATCGCGGGTCACCTCCGCGAACGTGTGCCATTCGGGTCAATTTCCATGGTGCACGCCGCCCGGGCGCCGGGCGACTCGGGCCCCGGGGCCCGCTCGTCCGCGCCGCCGCCGTCGGCGCTCACCCCCAGACGCCGTACGAACGCGATCTCGCCGTGTGCCAGGGCACGTCTCAGGTGCTCCCGCAGATCCGCGTACGCCGTGCGCCCGGCGCGTGCCTGTGCCGCCATGCCCGGACCAACGACGGACGCCCGCTGCCCGGCGTGGGCCGGACGGGCGGACCTGCGCGCCGTGGTGACCGCCCGTCACCCGTGACCGCCACACTCGTGGGCGGGCGGGACGGTCACCGGGGCGCGGGGAGAACCGTACGGAGCGGAAGGAGGGACCGGTGACGGCACTCGTCAGCGCGGTGATCATCGGAATCGGCAACGCGTTCCGGCGGGACGACGGTGTCGGGCGGGCGGTGGCCATACTGGTGCGGGAGCGGGCCGCGGCGCGGCCGCTGCCGCCGGGCACCGAGGTCCGGGAGTGCGACGGGGACCCCGGCCGGCTGATCGGGCTGTGGGAGAACACCGGCCTGGCGGTCGTCGTCGACGCCTGCTTCCCCGCTTCGGCACGGCCGGGGCGGATCCATCGGTGGTGTCCCGCCCCGGGCGCCCTTCCGCGCCCCGCCGCGGGGCGGCACAGCACCCACGGACTCGGCCTCGCCGAGACGCTGCGCCTGGCCCACTGCCTCGGACGCCGCCCCGGCCGGCTCGTCGTCTACGCCGTCGAGGGAGCCGACCGGTCGCTGGGCACGGGTCTGACGCCTTCGGTGGCCGAGGCGCTGCTGCCGGTGGCGGAGCGCGTCGAGGCGGACGTCGTGCGGCACACCGGGGCCGCACCGCGCCCCCGGGCCGGCGACTGAGGCGACCACCCGGGGCCGCACCACCCGGGGCCGCACCACCCGATCGGCGGACCGGGCCCCGTCCTGTGGGACCGCCCGTGGGACACGCCGGACCGGCGTCGGGCCCGGTGGCGCCCGCGCCTGACACGCTGTGCGTGGCCGGCGTTCGCTAGCGCACCGCTCCGGGTGCCGCGGGCCGCGCGGCCGCCCAGGTACGTCCCGGCCCGCTGGACCAGGATCGAGGGGAACGAGGATGACTGACCCCGGGGAGGCCGCAGCGGCCGTCGGCGACCAGGCCGAGGTAGTCCTCGGCCGCGACGGTCTCGACGCGCTGGTACGGGTGCTGAGACGGCGTGGCCGCACGGTGATCGGCCCCACCGTGCGCGACGGCGCCATCGTCCTCGCCGAGCTGGACTCCGCCGCCGAACTGCCCCACGGCTGGGGCGTCGAGCTGGAGGCGGGACGGTACCGGGTCCGCCGGAGAACGGACCCGGCCGCCTTCGCGCACAGTGCGGGGCCGCAGTCGTGGAAGTCGTTCCTGCACCCGCAGCGGGTACGCCAGTGGACCGCCGACCGCGGCACCGACGGCGAGCTGACCGTGCGGGCCGAGGAGCCCGCACGCGTGTCGTACGCGTTCCTCGGGGTGCGGGCCTGCGATCTGCACGCCATCCGGATCCTGGACCGGGTGATGACCGGCGGCCGGTACGCGGATCCGGCCTACGGCTCCCGCCGTTCGGGAGCCTTCCTGATCGCGGTCGAGTGCACCGAGCCGGGGGCCACCTGTTTCTGCGTCTCCATGGGCACCGGGCCCGCCGTGGAATCCGGGTACGACCTCGCCCTCACCGAGGTGCTGGACGGCGGCGGCCACCGCTTCCTGTGCCGCAGCGGGAGCGAGGAGGGCGCCGCCGTGCTCGCCGAACTCCCCCGGCGCGCCGCCGACGGGGCCACCCGCACCGCGGCGGCCGACGCGGTGAGCGGGGCCGCCGAGCGCATGGGCCGGTCCATGCCGCCCGTCGACCTGCGCGCCCTGATGCGCAACACCCTGGAGGCCGACCGCTGGAACGACGTCGCCTCCCGCTGTCTGAGCTGCGGGAACTGCACCATGGTGTGCCCCACCTGTTTCTGCACCACCACCGAGGACGTCAGCGACCTGACCGGCGACCACGCCGAGCGCTGGCGCCGCTGGGACTCCTGCTACGACCTGGAGTTCACCCTCCTGCACGACGGTCCCGTCCGGCCCGGCAGGCGCAGCCGCTACCGCCAGTGGCTCACCCACAAGATCGGCACCTGGCACGACCAGTTCGGCAGTACCGGATGCGTCGGCTGCGGCCGCTGCATCGTCTGGTGCCCCACCGGCATCGACCTCACCGAGGAGGCGCACGCCCTGCACCGGGAGGCCACGGAGGAGAGTGCCTCGCCATGACCTCGCACACGGGCCCGGCCCCCCGGACGGGCATGCTCGCGGCGCTGCCGCCGGAGCATCGCGCGCGGCTCATGGACCTCGCCCGCGAGGTCCGCTTCCCCTGCTCCGCCAGGCTGTTCGAGGAGGGCGGGGAGGCCGACCGCTTCTGGATCCTGCGCACGGGCACCGTCGCGCTCGACATCCAGGTTCCCGGCCGTGGACGCGCCGTCGTCGAGACGGTCGACGCGGGCGGCCTCATCGGCTGGTCGTGGCTGTGCCCGCCGCACCAGTGGCATCTCGGGGCCGAGACCAGGACTCCCGTGACCGCCTGGGAGTTCGAGGCGGCCGCGGTCCGCGTCCTGAGCGCCGCCCACCCGGAGTTCGGCCTGGCGCTGGCCACCCTAGTCGCCGAGACGATCGGACACCGGCTGCGCGCGACGCGCACACGGCTGCTCGACCTGTACGGGCCGCCGGGGGGCGGACCGGTGCCATGACCCTGGTCCCCCTCCCCCACCGCGTCACGGACCGGCACGAGGAGACGGCCGACACCGTCACGCTCGTCCTGGAGCCGGCCGGCGCGTCCCTGCGGCCCTTCGCGCCCGGCCAGTTCGCCATGCTGTACGCGTTCGGCGTCGGCGAGATCCCGGTCTCCGTGTCCGGCACGGCCGGGGACGGCCGGCTCACGCACACCGTCCGCGCGGTCGGCGCCGTGTCCCGAGCGCTGTGCGGGCTGCGGGTGGGCGCCTCGGTCGGGGTACGCGGTCCGTTCGGGACCGGCTGGGACCTGACGGCCGCCCGAGGCCACGATCTGCTCGTCATCGGCGGAGGCATCGGGCTCGCTCCGCTACGCCCCCTGATCCACGCCGTCCTGGCCGAGCCCGGCGCCTACGGGCGTCTGAACGTCCTCGCCGGGGCCCGGACACCCGAGGACCTGCTGTACCGGGAGGAGTTCCCGGACTGGCGCCGGCCGTTCGGCGCCGTCACGGTCGACCGGCCCGCGGACGGCTGGACCGGCCGGGTCGGAGTCGTGACCACGCTGCTCGACGAGGCACACTTCGCGCCGGCACGCACCTCGGCGTTCGTGTGCGGGCCGGAGGTCATGATCCGCGCCGCCGGCCGTCAACTGGCCCACCGGGGCGTGGCCGCCGGCCGCGTCCGGATCTCCCTGGAGCGCAACATGCGCTGCGCCACCGGCCACTGCGGCCACTGCCAGCTCGGGCCCCTGCTGCTGTGCCGTGACGGCCCCGTCGTCGGCTACGACCTGGCCGAGCCGCTGCTGACCGTACGGGAGCTGTGAGATGACCGACCCCGCCCCGTCTCCCGGGCGTGCCCGCCCCCGGCTCGGCGTGTTCAAGTTCGCCTCGTGCGACGGCTGCCAGCTGACCCTCCTCGACTGCGAGGACGAGTTGCTGGGCCTGGCCGCCGAGGTGGAGATCGCCCACTTCCTGGAGGCGTCCAGCGGTGTCGCGCCAGGACCGTACGACCTGGCGCTCGTCGAGGGCTCGGTCTCCACCCCCGAGCACATGGAACGGATCCGGCGCATCCGCGCCGAGTCCCGCCGCCTCGTCACCATCGGTGCCTGCGCGACCGCCGGAGGTATCCAGGCGCTGCGGAACCACGCCGACGTGACGGAGTACCTGGAGACGGTCTACGCCCGCCCCGACTACATCGAGACCCTCGCCGGCTCCACCCCGCCGTCCGCCCATGTGCCCGTCGACTTCGAGCTGCGCGGCTGCCCCATCGACCGCGCCCAGCTCCTGGAGGTGATCACCGCCTTCCTCGCCGGCCGCAGACCGGGCATCCCGGACCACAGTGTCTGCTTCTCCTGCAAGCAGCGCGGCGCCGTCTGCGTCCTCGTCGCACACGGCACGCCCTGTCTCGGCCCGGTCACCCACGCCGGGTGCGGGGCCCTCTGCCCCGCCTACGGGCGCGGCTGCTACGGCTGCTTCGGCCCCGCCGGGACCACGAATCTCGGCGCCCTGGTCCCGGTGCTGCGCCGGGACGGGATGAGCGACGAGGACGTCGGGCGCTTCCTGCACACCTTCAACGTCACCGCCTTCACCGCGGCCGAGGAGAAGGACCTGCCGTGACCGAGCCCGCCGCCGCATCCCGAGTCGTCCGCATCCCGGCGCTCACGCGCGTCGAGGGCGAGGCGGCGCTGCACCTGAGGGTCCACGACGGAACCGTCACCGAGGCCAGGCTGAAGATCTACGAGCCCCCGCGGTTCTTCGAGGCCTTCCTCCGGGGCCGCGCGCACACGGAGCCCGTCGACATCACCTCGCGCATCTGCGGGATCTGTCCCGTGGCCTACCAGCTGAGCGCCTGCCGGGCTGTCGAGGACGCGTGCGGGGTCGTCGTCCAGGGCCCGGTGGCCGCCCTGCGCCGCCTCCTGTACTGCGGCGAGTGGATCGAGAGCCAGACCCTCCACATCCATCTGCTGCACGCTCCCGACTTCCTCGGGTACGACGATCTGATCGCCATGGCGCGCGCCCACCGCACCCACGTCGAGCGCGGGCTGCGGCTGAAACAGGCGGGCAACGCCGTGATCGAACTGCTCGGCGGACGGTCGATCCACCCCGTCAACGTCCGCCTCGGCGGCTTCCACCGGGCGCCCGCCCGCTCGGAACTGCGCCCTCTGGCAAAGCGCCTGCGCATCGCCCTCGACGACGCCTGGGACACCGTGCGCTGGGTCTCCGGCTTCGACTTCCCCGACGCCGCGTGCAAGGCCGACCTGTTCGCCCTCGCGGAGCCCGGCACCTACGCCATCGAGTCGGGCCGGCCCACCGTGCTCCCCGCCGACGCGACGCTCCCGCCCCACGGCTTCGCGCTGCGCGACTTCCCCGGCCACGTCGTCGAGGAACAGGTCCCGCACTCCACCGCGCTCCACTCCCGGCTGGACGGCCGCAGACACCTCACCGGCTCCCTCGCCCGCTACGCGGTCAGCGGCCACCTGCTCTCGCCGACGGCGCTCCAGGCCGCGCGGGAGGCCGGGCTGCCGGACCCCCCGCTGATCCGCTTCGCCGGAGCCGGCGTGCGCGGTGAGGTGTGCGCCAACCCCTACCGCAGCATCCTCGTACGGGCCGTCGAGGTCCTCTACGCCGTCGAGGAGGCCCTCCGCATCATCGACGCGTACGAGCCACCGGAGCGCCCGCACGTGGAGGTGCCCGCGCGGGCGGGCGTCGGCCACGGTGCCACCGAGGCGCCGCGCGGGCTGCTCTACCACCGCTACGCGCTCGACGGCGAGGGCCGGATCACACACGCCTGTCTTGTGCCGCCGACGGCCCAGAACCAGGGCGCCATCGAGGACGACCTGCGCGTTCTCGTCCAGAGCGCCCTGGCGAGCGGGCCGATGTCCGACGCCGACCTCGCCCATCTGTGCGAGCGCGCCGTGCGGAACCACGACCCGTGCATCTCGTGCTCCGCGCACTTCCTCGACCTCGACATCCAACACGACTGCGACCTCGGCCGATGAACCGGGGGTGCGGTTTCGCGAGCGGCCACCCCCTCGGGCATCCTGAAAGTAGTCCGAGGAGAGGGCGAGGGGAGCTGTGGTGGAAGAGCGGGCGCAAGGGCCGGGTGACACCGGCATGCCCGGAGCGCACCCCCAGCTGCGGCTGGACGAGCTGCTGGACGGTCTGCAGGACCAGGTCCAGCAGGTCCGTGCGGCCCGGGACAGGATGCACACCCTCCTGGACGCGGTGCTGGCCGTCGGCTCGGACCTGGATCTGGAAGTGGTGCTGCACCGCCTCGTGGAGTCGGCGGTCGCCCTCGTCGACGCCGAGTACGGGGCGCTGGGCGTGCTGGGCGAGGAAGGCACGATCAAGCAGTTCATCACGGTCGGCATCGGCGACGAGACGGTGTCCATGATCGGGCACTACCCGCGTGGCGAGGGCATCCTGGGGCTGCTGATCCGCCACCCGGAGCCGCTGCGCCTGACGAACCTGGCCGAGCATCCGGCGTCCACCGGCTTCCCTCCCGGGCACCCGCCGATGACCAGCTTCCTCGGCGCCCCGATCCGGGTGCGCGACCAGGTGTTCGGCAACCTCTACCTGACCAACAAGCAGGGCGGCGCCGGGTTCGGCGCCGACGACGAGGCGGTGCTGCGCACCCTTGCCGCGGCGGCCGGCGTGGCCATCGACAACGCCCGGCTGTACGACGACGCCCGCCGCAGGCAGCGGTGGCTGGCGGCGAGCGACGAACTGACCCGCAGCCTGCTGTCGGGCCGGGAGCCCGCCGAGGTGCTGGAGTCGGTCGCCGCGCGGGTACGCGAGCTGGCCGCGGCGGACCTGGTCACCCTGGCGGTGCCCATAGGCGACAGCGGTGAACTGGTCGTCGAGGTCGCCTCCGGCACACGCTCCGACGAGGTACGGGGCCTGGTGCTGCCCTCCACGACGCTGGCCGCGAAGGTCTTCGCCTCCGGTGAGACCATCACCACCGAGGCGGTGAGCGCCGATCCGCGCGCCGAGGGCGGCAGCGCCTCGGTGGTGGAGCTGGGCCCGGGGTTCTTCGTGCCGCTCGGCACCCGCGACCATGTGCGCGGGGTCCTGCTGGTGGCGAACGTGCCGGACCGCCCGGTGTTCTCGGACGCCGTGGTCGACATGATCACGGGGTTCGGCAACCAGGCGGCGCTGACCCTGGAGGTGGCCGAGCACCGGCGGGACGCCGAGCACATGCTGGTGCTGCACGACCGCGACCGGATCGCCCGCGACCTGCACGACCTCGTGATCCAGCGGCTGTTCGCCGGGGCCCTGTCCCTGCAGTCCACGCTCGGCCGGGTCGACGACCGGCCGCAGGTGAGCGAGCGGATCCAGCGGGTCGTGGACGACCTGGACGACACCATCAAGGTCATCCGCTCCACCATCTACGCCCTGCGGGAGAGCGACCGTGCCCGGGGCGGCGGGCTGCGCGGCCGGCTGGTGACGGTGACCGAGCGGGCCGCCGAAGCCCTCGGCTTCTCCCCGGCGCTGCGCATGACCGGGCTGCTGGACACCAACGTGCCCGCGGAGTACGCGGAGCACCTGGTGGCCGTGCTGGGCGAGGCGCTGTCCAACGCGGCCCGGCACGCCCACGCCGGGGCGGTCGACATCATCGTCGAGGCCACCCGGGCCAGCCTGCGGCTGAAAGTGGCCGACAACGGCAGCGGCATCGACCCCGGCGTCACCCGGCGCAGCGGCCTGGCCAACCTGGAGCGCCGCGCCGAGGAGCTCGGCGGCTCGTTCACCCTCAGCCCGAACGAGCCGACCGGCACCGTGCTCGAGTGGCTCGTTCCGCTGCCCGCTCCCGCGTGACAGGCGTGGCACCGGGCCGGCGCGCCGCACCGGCCGTGCGTCCCGCGCGCGGGGCCCGCCCGGTCATCCGACGGGCTCCCAGCCGCGGCGGGGAGCCCGGGCGCCGAGCTGGGTGTCGCGGCTGCGGTAGACGACGTAGGGGCGGGTGAGGCAGCCGACCGGCGCGCACCAGCGCCTCGGCCACCTTGCCGTCCAGCCCCGGCGGCTGCCCTCCGCGCTTCCTCCCCGATGCCGGTTCCCTCTCCCTGACCACAGTGCGCTGTCCCTTCCCGGGCCTCGTCGTCCCACCGGATGGTCGCTGGGGTACCGCCTTCGGGAAGCGTCATTCCCCGGGGCGCCTCAAGTGTCGGCATCGGCGCCTGGCGTCCCCGCAGCACGGAACCCACCCGGCAGCCGCGCCCGGCACCCGGCTCGCGCGACAGGCGTTCACCCGGCGGGCGTTCACCCGACAGGCGTTCACCCGGCGGGCGGACCGCGCCGGGCGAACGGACGAGGACGGGGCGGCCGCCTGTCAGGCCGAGTGCGAAGGCTGCGGTACACGGCTGCCGACAGGGGCGCGCACCGCGTCCACGGCCTCCCACTGATGTGTGCTCAAGGACGCCAGGGCGGCGGGGAAGACACCGTCGTGCCCCTTCAGGATGTGCTCGCGCAGCAGGGCCAGCGCGTCCAGCAACCGCTCCGGCCGGCCGGCGTCCGCGGGCGGGCCGTCCGCGGCCTCGGCGAGCACGGCCTCGATCCGGCGGTGCTCGTCCTCCAGGGCGGCGATGTGGTCGGGGAACTCCTCGGCCATCGCGGGGAACAGCCCCTGTTCTTCCAGCTGTGTGTGCGGGGCCGGCACGGCGGCGATGGTCCGGGCCAGTTCGGCCAGGCGGGCGATGTCGCCCTCGCGGCCGGCGTCCCGGACATGGCTGACGAGGGTCGCGCCGGCGTCGTGCCCACGGGTCAGATCGGCGATCGACGCCAGCGACCGGCAGCCGCAGTACTCGCACATCCACGGGCTCCCCTCCTGCTCAGTGCGAGGAGGCGGTGGGCATCCGTCGGCTGACCGAGTGCCGCACGCCGGTGCCGGTGAAGGTCAGGGCGGCCGCCGCTACCACGCCCAGCAGGACCAGGCCGATCGTGTAGGAGCCGTAGGCGCCGTACAGCGAGCCCATCACCAGGGGCGGGACGAACCCGCCCAGACCGCCGGCGGCGCCGACGACCCCGGTGACCGAGCCGACCCGGTTCTCGGGGGCGAGCAGGGCCACGAGGGCGAACACCGCGCCGCTGGCCGCACCCAGGGCCGCGGCCATCGTCAGGAACGCGGTCGTGCCCACCGGCGCCAGCGACGGCGTCAGCGACTGCACGAAGGCCCCGGCCAGCACCACGGCCAGCGTCCCGCCCAGCACGCGCACCGGGCCCATGCGGTCCGACAGCCAGCCGCCCACCGGCCGCATGAGCACCGCCAGCAGCACGAAGCCCGCCATCCGGTTCGCCGCGTCCGCCTGGGTGAGGCCGTAGCCGTTCTTCAGGTAGGTGGGCAGGTAGACGGAGAAGGCGACATAGCCGCCGAAGGTCACCGCGTACAGCGCGGACGCCTGCCACGTGACGCCTAGGCGCAGCGTGTCGGCCAGGCGGCGCGGCAGCGGCTCGGTCGGCACCGTGCGGCCGGGCGCGTCCCGCAGCACCAGCGCGGCGATCACCGCGTACGCCGCCAGCGCAGCGGCGGTGATCAGGAACGGGTTCGCCATGCCGTGCGCGTCGACCAGCTTGACCGTGGTCAGGGCGCTGATCGCGGTGCCGCCCATGCCGGCGCCGAAGATGCCGATGGCCAGGCCGCGCCGCTCGGGCGGGAACCATTGGTTGACGAAGGGCACCCCGACGGCGAACGCGGTACCGCCGATGCCGAGGAAGAAGCCGCCCACCAGCAGGGCCGCCAGGGAGGAGTGCCCGGCGAGGCCGAGGTAGAGCACCGGGACGACGGTCGCGGCCGAGACCGCCGGAAACATCACCCGCCCGCCGAGCCGGTCGGTCAGCGCGCCCACCGGGATGCGGCCCAGCGAGCCGACCACCACGGGCACAGCCACCAGCAGCGACTGCTCGAACGAGGTGAGCGCGAGGGAATCCTTGAACCGCGGGCCGAGCGGGCTCAGCAGCGCCCATGCCCAGAAGTTCACGGCGAAGCCCACCGTGGCCAGGGTCAGCATCAGCCAGGCCCGGCCGAACACCGACGCGTCCCCGGCCGAGACGTCATTCGGGTTCCTCGATGGCTGGAGCATGCGGTCCATCCCTTCGTGTCGCGCGGGGGCGGTGCGTTCGTCGCGCCGAAGCCGCGAGCGTGCGCTCTTCTGTCCGGCAGCCCGTCGCCACTGTCGGTCCCGCGCCACTCCTCAGGCATGGGCCATGCGTCCCGCTCGTGCGGCAGAGGACCCAAGGACGGGGGCCGGCCGACCCGCCGAACGGCCCTGTCGTGCATGGCCCGGCCGTGCCCCCGGGAAGCCGCGGCCGCGCCCCCGCTCCTGCGGGAGGCGGAAAAGGCCGACCGGCCCTAACACGGTGACGGCATCACCCGGGATGATGGGCCGATGCTCCAGGACAACGGCTTTCGTGCACTCGACCGCAAGGAGTGCCTGCGTCTGCTGGCCAAGGTGCCGGTAGGCCGCGTCGTGTACACCCGGCAGGCGCTCCCCTCGGTCCTCCCGGTCAACTTCTCCTTGGACGACGACTCCTCGGTGCTGCTGTGCACCTCGCCGGCCGCCGAGCTGGTGCGCGCCATCGACGGCGCCGTGGTCGCCTTCGAGGCGGACGAGTTCGACGCGGCCACCCAGTCCGGGTGGAGCGTCGTCGTCACCGGCCGGGCCGCCGTGGTGAGGGATCCCGCCGAGCACGAGCGGCTGCTGCGGGACGGTCCCCGCTCCTGGATGCCCATGCGCAACGGGGTCTTCGTACGGATCGAGTCCGAGATGATCAGCGGCCGGGAGCTCACCGGCGGGCACGGCACGCACTGACCGGGCCGGCGACGGCGCCCGAGCCGGCCCCTGAGCCGACGTCCGCGTCCGCGTCTCGGCGAGAAGTCCCGAGCCGCGCGGACGCCCGCGGAGTGCGGCCGCCGTCGGGGCCGTAGCCGAAGCGGATCAGCAGCTGGGGGCAGCAGCGCCGCCTGGCTCCGCCCGTGGCCGCCCTCAGGTCGGGCCACTCCATCGCCTGGTGCATCATCGAGGTGCGCACGTCGTGCGCGGTGGCCACCAGCAGCGTGCGCTCCAGCGCCTGGCCCGCCCGCAGCCAGTCCTCCGGCCGGTCGCGCACCGTCCACAGCAGCGCCACCTGTGCGTGGCGCTCGAAGCGCACCGCGGGCAGGTGAGGACCGGCCGGGGCACCGGTGAAGTCGCGCATCGGCACCCGCCCGGCCGCGTCCAGGGGGCCAAGGGCGGTGGCCGGGATCCCATAGGGGGTGCGGGTCTGCGGGGCGGTGATCCACCCGCGGGCCTCGGCGGTACGGGCCCGGTGGACGGCGTTGCGCGCCTCGGCCGCGGCGGTCAGGCGCAGCAGCCGCCGAGTCCGGACGATGTCCGGTATGTCGAGGCATGCGCCTTCCGCGTGCGCGGCCTCGGTCATCTCGGCCAGGATGCGCTCCGGCACCGGGCGGCCGGTGAACGGCAGGCGGCTGGTGTGGCGCCGTTCGAGCGCCTCGTGCAGATCGGGCTCCGGAGTCCGCCCGGACGCGGTGCGCCCGGCCAGTCGTACAGTGGCCAGCAGGTCGGGATCATGGGGATCGGGCAGCAGGTCGACGACCGGATGCCAGCCCAGGTGTGCCGCGGCCACTCGGAGGTTGAAGACGGCCGCCCCCACCGACAGGTGCTGGGCGCGGCGATCCGGATCGGCCAGCGGCAGCGTCCGCCTGCGGTCGGCGCGGACCTCGATCGACCGCGCGGCCGGATCCATACCGAACCGCCAGGGCTGCGTGTTGTGGATCGACGGCGCCGCCACGGCTGCCGACAGCAATGCTTCCAGGGCGGTCGCGTCGACCTCCGGCGTCTGCATGACGGCTGACTCCTTCATCGGGCTCCCTCCGGCGCGGGCCGGCCTCGGGAGGCGCCCCGCGGCACGGCGGCGGGCAGGGCTCACCACGCCTCGCGGCCGGCGGCGAGGGCCCCGAGCCATGCGTCCGGCCGCCCGCGAGGGAGTCAGGGCAGACGTGACAGGCGGCCGGACGATGACCGGACCGGAGCCACCGGCGGCCCCCCACGCTCCGCTCGGCTGACGACGGGAGACATGTGCCGAGACGGCGGCGTCCGGTGCGGACGTACCCACCGGTGCCTCCGGTTCGATCACCGTCAGCATGCCCCGCCGGACGCCTCGGCCTCTCCGGCCGACCGGTCCCTGTCCGGGGACCGTTCGGCCCTGTTGCGGGTCCTGCGACAGGGGTCGGAAGGCCGGGGCGCGGGGACTGCCCGGCCCCAGGTGCGCACCGGCGCACGCCCCTAGTGTTCCCGCTCATGGAGAACCATCCGAACGCACGGCAGCGGGAGTCGCGCGTCGCCCAGGGCTGGCCGCTGTCCGGCCGACGGCTGCTGACGCGCCGAGAGGTGTCGGCCGACGGTCGCGCCGTTTTCAGCGCGAACGACCCCAAGTGGGAGGGCTTCTACCGGGACCGCTGGGCGCACGACAAGGTGGTGCGTTCCACCCACGGCGTGAACTGCACGGGGTCCTGCTCGTGGATGGTGTACGTCAAGGACGGCATCATCACCTGGGAGCACCAGGCCACCGACTACCCGTCGATCGGCACGGACTGCCCCGAGTACGAACCGCGCGGCTGCCCGCGAGGGGCGTCGTTCTCCTGGTACACGTACTCGCCCAGCCGGGTCCGCTACCCCTATGTGCGCGGCGAGTTGCTCAAGCTGTGGCGCGAGGCGCGGCGGCGCCTCGGCGACCCGGTGGCCGCCTGGGCCGAGATCACCGGCGACCCGGCCAAGGCCCGCGCCTACAAGCGGGCCCGGGGCAAGGGCGGCCTGGTACGGGCGGACTGGGACGAGGTGACCGAGCTGATCGCCGCGGCGCACGTGCACACCGTCAAGTCGTACGGCCCGGACCGGGTGGCGGGCTTCTCGCCGATACCCGCGATGTCCATGGCCTCCTTCGCGGCCGGCGCCCGGTTCATGTCGCTGATCGGCGGCACACTGCTCTCCTTCTACGACTGGTACGCCGACCTGCCGGTCGCGTCGCCGCAGGTCTTCGGCGACCAGACCGACGTGCCGGAGGCGGCCGACTGGTGGAACACGGGCTATCTGGTGATGTGGGGCTCCAACATCCCCGTCACCCGCACACCCGACGCGCACTTCCTGACCGAGACCCGCTACAACGGCACCAAGGTCGTCGCGGTCAGCCCCGACTACGCGGACAACGTCAAGTTCGCCGACGAGTGGCTGGCGCCGCACCCGGGCACGGACGGTGCGCTGGCCATGGCCATGGGGCACGTGATCCTTCGGGAGTTCCTGGTCGACCGTGAAGTGCCTTACTTCCAAGACTACTTGAGGACATACACCGATGCGCCGTTCCTGGTGACCCTGCGCGAGAAGGACGGCGGCTTCGTGCCGGACGGGTTCCTGACCGCCGCCGACCTCGGGGACACCGGCGAGCACGCCGGCTTCAAGACGGTCCTGCTGGACAGCGCGTCCGGCGAGCCGGTGGTGCCCAACGGCTCCCTGGGCTTCCGCTGGGGCCAGGAGGGCGAGGGCCGCTGGAACCTCGACCTGGGCGACACCGTGCCCGAGCTGAGCCTGGTGGAGCGCGCCGGGGAAGCGGTCGCCGTGTCCCTGCCGCGCTTCGACGAGGGCGCCACGGAGGGCGGCTCGGTCATGGTGCGCGGTGTTCCGGTGCTGCGGGTCGGCGGCCGCACGGTGACCACCGTCTTCGACCTGATGCTCGCCCAGTACGGGGTGGCCCGGCCCGGCCTTCCGGGCGCCTGGCCGTCCTCGTACGACGACGCAGCCGAGCCCTACACGCCGGCCTGGCAGGAGACGATCACGTCGGTGCCGGCCGGGCAGGCGGCCCGGATCGCCCGGGAGTTCGCACGCAACGCCGAACGCACCCGCGGCCGTTCGATGATCGCGATGGGCGCGGGCACCAACCACTGGTTCCACTCCGACACCATCTACCGGGCCTTCCTGGCGCTGACCACGATGACCGGCTGCCAGGGCGTCAACGGCGGCGGCTGGGCGCACTACGTGGGCCAGGAGAAGGTCCGTCCGGTCACCGGCCTGCAGCACCTCGCCTTCGCCTTCGACTGGCAGCGGCCCACCCGGCACATGGCGGGCACCTCGTACTGGTACCTCAACACCGACCAGTGGCGTTACGAGGCGTTCGGGCCGGACGAGCTGGCCTCCCCGCTCGGCAACGGCCGGTTCACGGGCAAGGCGTTCGCCGACTGCCTGGCGCAGGCCGTCCGGCTGGGCTGGACCCCCGGCCACCCCGGCTTCAACCGGAATCCGCTCGACCTGGCGGACGAGGCCGCGGCGGCCGGCCGGCCCGTGGCGGAGTACGTCGTCGACGAACTGAAGGCGGGACGGCTGCGGTTCGCCGCCGAGGATCCCGACGACCCGGCCAACTTCCCGCGGGTGCTGACCGTGTGGCGGGCCAATCTGCTCGGCTCCTCCGGCAAGGGCAACGAGTACTTCCTGCGCCACCTGCTGGGCACCGACAGCGCCGTACGCAGTCAGGAGACGCCGCCCGGGGCCCGGCCCACGGAGGTGGAGTGGCACGAGGAGGCGCCCGAGGGCAAACTCGACCTGATGGTCGCCGTGGACTTCCGGATGACCTCCACCGGCCTGCTGGCCGACGTGGTGCTGCCGGCCGCCACCTGGTACGAGAAGGACGACCTGTCCAGCACGGACATGCACCCGTTCGTGCACGCCTTCACCCCGGCGATCACCCCGCCCTGGCAGGCCCGCACCGACTACGACACGTTCCTGGCGATCGCCGACCGGTTCACCGAACTGGCGGCCGGGCACCTCGGCACCCGCACCGACGTCCTCGCGGTGCCGCTGCAGCACGACACCCCCGACGAACTCGCCCAGCCGGGCGGCACCGTACGGGACTGGAAGACGGGCGAGTGCGAGCCCGTTCCGGGCCGCACCATGCCGAAGCTGGTCACCATCGAACGGAACTACGCGACCGTCGCGCAGAAGATGCGTGCCGTCGGCCCGCTGCTGGACACCCTGGGCACCACCACCAAGGGCGTCACCGTGCGTCCGGACCGTGAGATCGAGGAGCTGCGGCGGCGCTGCGGCACCGTACGCGACGGGGTGGCCGCCGGACGGCCCTCGCTCGCCACGGCCTCCGACATGTGCGAGGCCATCCTCGCCCTGTCCGGCACCACCAACGGCCGCCTGGCCACTGAGGGTCTCCGTGAGCTGGAGCGGCAGACGGGCAGCGAGGGCCTGGTGGAACTGGCGGCTGAACGGAAGGCGGAGCGCATCACCTTCGCCGACACCCGCACCCAGCCGCGAGCGGTCATCACCTCCTACGAGTGGTCGGGGTCGGAGGCGGGCGGGCGCCGCTACTCGGCGTTCGTCATCAACGTCGAGCACCGCAAGCCCTGGCACACGCTCACCGGCCGCCAGCACTTCTTCGTCCAGCATGACTGGATGGCCGAGCTGGGTGAGCAGCTCCCGGTGTTCCGGCCCCCGTTGGACGCCCGGCGGCACTACGGCGACGAGCACCTGGGGGACGGCGGAACCGAGGTGACGGTCCGTTACCTCACGCCGCACTCCAAGTGGTCCATCCACTCCGAGTACCAGGACAACGCGTACATGCTGGCCCTCTCCCGCGGCGGCCCGGTGATCTGGATGTCCACCGCGGACGCCGAGAAGATCGGGGTGAAGGACAACGAGTGGGTCGAGGCGTACAACCGCAACGGTGTGGTGGCGGCCCGCGCCGTGGTCACGCACCGGATGCCCGAGGGCACGGTGTACATGTACCACGCCAAGGACCGCACGGTGAACGTCCCCAAGACCGAGGTCAGCGGCAGGCGCGGCGGCATCCACAACTCCCTGACCAGACTGCTGCTCAAGCCGAGCCATCTGGCCGGCGGCTACGCCCAGTTCACCTACGCGTTCAACTACTACGGCCCCACCGGCAACCAGCGCGACGAGGTCACGGTCATCCGCCGCCGCAGCCAGGAAGTGGAGTACTGATATGCGCGTCTTGGCGCAGGTCGCGATGGTGATGAACCTCGACAAGTGCATCGGGTGCCACACCTGCTCGGTCACCTGCAAGCAGACCTGGACCAACCGGACCGGCGTCGAGTACGCCTGGTTCAACAACGTCGAGACCAAGCCCGGCGTCGGCTACCCGCGCCGCTACGAGGACCAGGAGCAGTGGAAGGGCGGCTGGATGCTCGACAAGCGCGGGCGCCTGGTCCTGCGCTCCGGCGGACGGGTCAAGCGGCTGCTGTCGCTGTTCGCCAACCCCGACCTGCCCGCCATCGAGGACTACTACGAGCCGGTCACCTACGACTACGACAACCTCGTGAACGCCCCGGCCGGGCAGGACGTCCCGGTGGCCCGCCCCCGCTCCGTGCTGACCGGCAAGCCCACCGCCATCACCTGGGGCGCCAACTGGGAGGACGGCCTCGGGGGCGCGCCCGAGCACGCGGGGGCCGACCCCAACCTCACCGGGGCGTGGGCGGACAAGGTGAAGTTCTCCTTCGAGCAGACCTTCCTGTTCCACCTGCCGCGGCTGTGCGAGCACTGCCTCAACCCGGCCTGCGTCTCCGCCTGCCCCTCGGGCGCGATGTACAAGCGGGTCGAGGACGGGATCGTGCTGGTCGACCAAGACCGCTGCCGCGGCTGGCGGATGTGCGTGACGGCGTGCCCGTACAAGAAGGTGTACGTCAACCACGCCACCGGCAAGGCCGAGAAGTGCACGTTCTGCTTCCCGCGCATCGAGGCCGGCCAGCCCACCGTGTGCTCCGAGACCTGCGTCGGCCGGCTGCGCTACCTCGGTCTGCTGCTGTACGACGCCGACCGCGTGGGTGAGGCGGCCGCGGCCCCCGACGAGAAGAACCTGCTGGACGCCCAGCGCGACGTCTTCCTCGACCCGGCCGATCCCGCCGTGATCGCCGCGGCCCGCGCCTCGGGCATCCCGCAGGACTGGCTGGACGCGGCCCGCCGCTCCCCGGTGTACGACCTGGTCGAGAAGTACAGGGTCGCGCTGCCGCTCCACCCGGAGTACCGCACCCTGCCCATGGTCTGGTACGTCCCCCCGCTCTCCCCGGTCCTGGACGCCGTGGGCGAGGCGGGCGGCGACGCGGACGACCCCGACCACGTCTTCGCCGCCGTCACCCGGCTGCGCATCCCGATGGAGTACCTGGCCAGTCTGTTCACCGCCGGGGACACCGACGTGGTCGCGGGGGTGCTGATGAAGCTCACCGCCCTCCGCTCGTACATGCGTGAGCGCACCCTCGGCGAGGAGGGCGATGAGAGGGCCCTCAAGGCCGTCGGCCTCACCGCGCGCGAGGCGGAGGACCTGCACCGGCTCCTCGCCGTCGCCAAGTACGCGGACCGCTATGTCGTTCCGGCCGCGCACACGGAGGACGCCGCCCTGACCGCCCTGGAGAACCGCTGCCCGGTCGAGTCCCCCGGCGACGTGCCCGGCGCTCCGGGCCGCCGGGTGATGCTCGGCATCCCCACCCTGCGCCGCACGTCCGAGGGAGGCTCCGCATGAGCCCGCTGCCCGCCACCGTTCCCGCCATCGTCCGCGCCCGTGTACGCGCGGCCGTCCGCCGTCATGCCGCATCGGACCCGGTTGAGGGAGAGCGGCGCAGCCTGCTGCTGCGGCTGATATCTCTGCTGCTGCAGTACCCCGACGCCGAACTGGCGGCCGCCCGCCCCACGGTGACCGCCGCGGTGCGGGCGCTGCCCCCGTCCCCCGCCGCGACCGAACTGGCGGCCTTCACCGCCTGGTTCACCGCCCAGTCCCCCGACGCGCTGGAACGGCACTACGTCGAGATGTTCGACCTGCGCCGCAAGAGCAGCCTCTACCTCACGTACTACCTGCACGGCGACACCCGCCGCAGAGGCATGGCACTCCTCGTCCTGGCCCAGTCCTACCGGGCGGCGGGCTGGGAGACCGACGGCGGGGAGCTGCCCGACCACCTCCCGGTCGTCCTGGAGTTCGCCGCGCTGTGCGGGCCGGGCGCGGGTGAGGCCCCCCTGTACCGGCACCGGCGCGGGCTCCAGCTGATCCACCGGGCGCTCCAGGACGCGGACTCCCCCTACCGGCACGTCCTGGCCGCCCTGCTGACCCTGCTGCCGCCGCCCACCGAGGCGGATCTGACGGCGGTGGCCCGGCTGGCCGCCGAGGGCCCGCCGGGCGAGGAGGTCGGCGTCGACCCGTACACCGGAGGGCTGTTCGCCCCGCCGGACGCCTTCGTCCCGCCCGAGCAGGCACCGCCGGCCCTTGCGCCCCCTTCCCCGACGACATCCGCGGAAGGTCACCGATGAACGCTTCCGGAGCCGACCTCCTCCTGTGGGTCGCCTTCCCCTACGTCTGCCTGGCCGTGTTCGTCGTGGGGCACGTCTGGCGCTACCGCCACGACCAGTTCGGCTGGAGCTCGCACACCAGCCAGCTGCTGGAGCACCGCTGGCTGCGCTGGGGCAACCCGCTGTTCCACCTGGGCGCCTTCATGGTGATCGGCGGGCATGTGGTGGGGCTCGCCGTACCCGCCTCGTGGACCGAGGCCGCCGGCATCAGCGAGCACGCCTACCACACCACCGCCGTCTGGGCCGGCTCGGTCGCGGGCGCCGCCATGCTCACCGGGCTGGGCATGCTCAGCGCCCGGCGCCTGCTGACCCGGCGGATCCGCCTGGGCACCGACCGCAGCGACAAGGTCCTCTTCCCCCTGCTCTCGGCGGCGGTGCTGCTCGGCATCAGCGCCACGGCCGCGCACAACGTGTTCGGCGGCGGTTACGACTACCGCGCCACCGTCTCCGTCTGGTTCCGGGGCGTCTTCACGCTCCAGCCGCAACCCGAGGCGATCGCCGGCGCCCCGCTGCTGTTCCGGTTGCACGCGCTGACCGCCTGCCTGCTCTTCGCGGCCTGGCCGTTCACCCGCCTCGTCCATGTGTGGAGCGTCCCCGTCGGCTATCTCGTGCGCCCGTACCTCGTCTACCGCCGTCGAGCGGTCCCGGCGGCGGCGCGCGGCGCCTCGGCGGCCGCGCCGCCGGCCCGGCAGTCCGTGTGAGCACCGGATCGGATGTCCGCCGCGCCGCTCTGCCGGCTCACGGCCGCGGGCCGGTGGCGCGCAGCAGCAGCACGGCGATGTCGTCGGTGTGCCATCCGGTCGGCCGGGTGCGGTGGACCAGGCCGTCGATGAGGTGCTCCAGGTCCTGGTCGTCGGCGTCGGCCAGCTGGCGGACGAGGCCGTCGATGGTCCGTGCGACATCCCTGCCGGGGACCTCCACGAGGCCGTCGGTGTAGAGGGCCAGGATCGCGTCCAGGGGCAGGGAGGCTGCGGTCAGGGGATAGCGGACCTGGGGCTCGACGCCCAGCAGCGGCCCGGGATCGACGCCGAGGACCCAGGCTTGGTGGCGGGCCAGGCGCAGCAGTGGCGGGACATGGCCCGCGCTGGCGAGGGTGATCGTGTGCCGGGCCAGGTCGAGCTGGGCGTACAGGCAGGAGACGAGCAGCTCGGACTCGAGGTCGGCCAGGAGCCGGTTGGTGCAGGCCAGGACCTGGTCCGGGCTCGCGCCCGCGGTGGCGTGGGCGTGGATGGCGGTGCGGACCTGGCCCATCAGGGCGGCCGCGGCGATGCTGTGCCCCTCGACGTCGCCGATGACGGCGGCGGCGGTCGTGTCGTCGAGTCGCAGCAGGTCGTAGAAGTCGCCGCCGACTTCGAGGGCGTGACTCGCGGGCAGATAGCGGGCGGCCACGTCCAGTCCCGTCACGGCGGGCAGGGCGCGGGGCAGCAGCGTCTGCTGGAGTCCGCGCACCAGCTGGTGCTTGGCGTCGTAGAGCCGGACGCGGTCCAGGGTCTGGGCGATCAGCCCGGCGAGCGGGGTCAGGACGGCCCGCTCGTCGGGGGTGAAGGTGTGGGGGTGGTCGTAGGACAGGACACAGCAGCCCACGGGCCTGCCGGTGACGATCAGGGGGAGGAAGGCCCAGGCCTGCTTGTCGCTGATCTGGGGTGCCCTCGGGTAGGTGCGGGCCAGCTCGGCGGCGCTGGCGAAGAAGGCGGGGGCACCGCTGGCGAGGACCTGGCCGACGGGGGTGAGGTCGGTGTCCAGCGACAGGCCGTCGACCCGTTCGATGACGGCGCTCGCGTAGCCGTGGCAGCCGGTGATCCTCAGCCGGCCGGCGTCGGCGACCGACAGCACCAGGCCCTGGGCGCGGAACGCGGGCAGGATCTCATCGGCGATCACATCGACGAGGTCGCGCACGCTCCCCGTCTCGCTGAGCGTGGCGGCCAGGTGCACCAGCGGGTACAGAGGGCCCGCCGGCTTCGCCGCGGTGCGGCGCGGAACCGCGAGGCGCACGCCGCGTGGGGTGTGCCGGGCCTCGGAGATGATCCGGACGCTGATGCCGCAGGAGCCGGGATAGAGCTCGAAGAGCAGCCAGTGGTCGGGCGGGCGCAGCGCGGTGAAGGACTGGGGGGTGCGGCTGACGACCGCTGTGCGGTAGCGCTGCTCGCAGGCGGGCTCGTCCAGCCAGTGCAGCGCCTGCCAGGGCCGGGTGCCGAGCAGCCGGTCGGCGTCGAGGCCGAGCAGGCGCGCGGCGGTCGCGGTGACGAAGGTCGTCCTGCCCTCCAGGTCGAGGGCCAGGCCGCCTTCGGGGAGGCGTTCGGCATAGTCGGCGGCGGCCAGTTCCGTCTGGACGGGATGGCGTGAGGTGGCGACGGGGACGACGCACGGCTGATCGGGGAGGACGGGCGGGCGTGGGGCGTCGTCCAGCAGCCGGGCCAGGCGGCGGGCGCTGGAGGTCAGGTGGCTGCGCTCCCGGGGTGCGGCCTCCCGCGGGTGATCGGCGGGCCACAGCAGGACGATGCCGCCCCACAGGCGGCGGACTCCGCGCAGCGGTACGGCGCCGAGGACGAACCGGTAGGGGACGGCCGCGGAGGCGCGCGGATAGCGTCGGGCCATGTCGGCCCGGCTGCCGACCCAGACGAGCCGGTCCTCGCGGACGGCGTCGGCGACCGGTCCGGAGGCGGCGAGCGGTAGACGCCGCCACGGGACGGAGAGGTGGACGGGCAGACCGCACAGCGCCACCAGGCGCAGCGCCGGCTCTGTCTCCTCGACCAGGTACAGGCCGCCGGCGGAGGCACCGATACCGCGCACGGTGTCGGCCAGAGCGGCCCCGAGGCCGTCCGGCAGCGACCAGGGGACGCCGGAGGGCTGATCCGTCCCGGACATGTCCTCCTCCTGAAAGCCCCGCGTGATACACATCACCACTTATTCGGACGTTATGCCCGATAAGGCTCCTCAGTACATCATTTGGGCAAACCAAACACTTCGCTCTCACAGGCATGCGGAATTGCAAAATTTCGCAATTGGTTAGATGCTTTGTTCGCTGTGCCCGCAGGTAGCCGCGGGCACAGCGTTCGCGCTGCTCCCCGCTGCCCCGCCGCCCGGAGCCGGGGTCTCGAAGGGAAGTCGAGGATCGTGTCCGTTCCGCTGTACCAGGCCAAGGCCGAGTTCTTCCGGATGCTCGGGCATCCCGTACGGATCCGGGTACTGGAACTCCTGCAGGACGGGCCCATGCCGGTACGGGATCTGCTGGCCGCGATCGAGGTGGAGCCGTCGGCCCTGTCCCAGCAGCTGGCGGTGCTGCGCCGCTCCGGGATCGTCACCTCCGCCCGGGAGGGCTCCACGGTCGTCTACCAGCCGGCCGGCGGGGACGTCACGGATCTGATGAAGGCCGCCCGCCGGATCCTCACCGAGATGCTGGCCGGGCAGAACGAGCTGCTGGCCGAGCTGCGGGGAGCCGAGGTCGCCGCGCGATGACATCGGGAACCAGCCGGGCCCTTGCCCGGATCGCATCGCTGCTGCCCGGCCGCTCCGATCTCACCGAGATGCGCCGCGACCCGCGCCGGAACCTGCTCGCGGGCCTCACGGTGGCGATCGTCGCGCTGCCGCTCGCCCTCGGCTTCGGTGTCTCCTCCGGGCTGGGCGCGGAGGCGGGCCTGGCGACCGCGGTGGTAGCGGGCGCGCTCGCCGCTCTGTTCGGCGGTTCGAATCTGCAGGTGTCGGGGCCCACCGGTGCCATGACGGTGGTCCTGGTGCCGATCGTCGGGCGGTACGGGCCCGGCGGAGTGCTGACCGTCGGACTGATGGCCGGTGTCATCCTCGTCGCGCTCGCCGTACTGCGGGCGGGCAAGTACATGCAGTACGTGCCCGCGCCTGTCGTGGAGGGCTTCACGCTCGGTATCGCCTGCGTGATCGGGCTGCAGCAGCTGCCGAACGCGCTGGGTGTGCCCAAGCCCGAGGGCGACCGGGTCCTGGTGGTGACCTGGCGGGCCGTGAAGGAGTTCGCCACGTCCCCCAACTGGACGGCTCTCGGCCTCGCGATGGCGGTGGCCGCCATCATGCTGATCGGGGCCCGGTGGCGGCCGACGATCCCCTTCTCCGTCCTAGCCGTGATCGCGGCGACGGCCGTGGCGCAGGTCGCCGGCCTGCACGCGGCGAAACCGATCGGCACCCTGCCGTCGGGGCTGCCCGCCCCCTCGCTGTCCTTCCTCGACCTCGGATCGCTGGGGACCCTGCTCGCACCCGCGGTCGCGGTCGCCGCGCTGGCCGCGCTGGAGTCGCTGCTGTCGGCGTCGGTCGCCGACGGCATGACGGTGGGCCAGAAGCACGACCCGGACCGCGAACTGCTCGGCCAAGGGGTGGCCAACATCGCCGCGCCGCTGTTCGGCGGCGTGCCCGCGACCGGTGCCATAGCGCGGACCGCGGTCAACGTCCGCACCGGCGCCGACTCCCGGCTCGCGGCCCTCGTCCACGCCGCGGTCCTCGCCGTGATCGTCTTCGCCGCCGCACCGCTGGTGTCCAGAATCCCGCTCGCCGCGCTGGCGGGCGTGCTGCTCGCCACCGCCATCCGCATGGTCGAGGTCGGCTCGCTCAAAGCCATGGCCAGGGCCACCCGTTCGGACGCGCTCATCCTCGTCCTGACCGCGGCCGCGACCCTGGCCCTCGACCTGGTCTACGCCGTGATCATCGGTCTCGTCGTCGCCGGTGCCCTCGCCCTGCGCGCCATGGCCAAGCAGGTCCGCTTCGAACAGGTCCCGCTCGACCGCGGAGACCACAGCGCCGAGGAGCACGCGCTGCTGGCCGAGCACATCGTCGCCTACCGCGTCGACGGGCCGCTGTTCTTCGCCGCGGCCCACCGCTTCCTCCTCGAACTGACCGAGGTGGCCGACGTCCGCGTGGTGATCCTTCGCATGTCGCGGGTGTCGACGATGGACGCCACGGGGGCGCTGGTCCTCAAGGACGCGATCGAGAAGCTCGGCCGGCGCGGCATCGCCGTCATGGCCTCCGGCATACGTCCCGGCCAGCGCCAGGCCCTCGACTCCGTCGGCGCTCTCGACCTGCTGCGCCGCGAGGGCCGGGAGTACGCCACCACGCCCGAGGCGATCCGCGGCGCGCGGGAGTACCTCGAATACGCCGGGGTGCTGCCCACCGCCGCCGTCCCGAAGCCCGCGAAGAACAGCAGGACCAGCGAGGAAGCCGTCCGATGAGCCCGTCCGCCACCGCCGTGCACATGATCGAGCTGTCCGGGGCGGAAGCCCTGTGGATGCTGGAAGGCAGGGGGCTGGGGCGGCTGGTGTACGTGCAGCACGACTCGGCCGTCATCCGGCCCGCCCGGCATGTGTGGGAGTTCGGCCGCCTGGTCGTCCGCGCCCCCGCGCCCGCCGCGGTCGTGCCGGTCTCGGCGACGTACCACGTGGACGAGGTCCGTGCCGCGACCGGCACCGGCTGGACCGTCGCCGCCTCCGGCCCGGTGCAGGTCGTCGACGATCCCGACGAGGCGGCCCACTACCGGCGCACGCTGCCCGGCTGGACCCACGGCCCCCATGACACCCTGCTGTACCTGCGCCCCAAGATCGTGCGCGGCTACCGTCTCGTCGGCCCGGGGGCGTGATGCAGGTACGACTCGAGGCACTCCCCCATCGGCACGTGCTCACCCTGCCCAGCGAACCGTCCGCCGTCCGCCTGGCCCGGGAGACGGCAGAGATGGCCCTCGTGGAGTGGGGGATCGGACTGCGCCACCCCGCGGTGGACCCGGCGCTGCTGATCCTCGGCGAACTGGTCACCAACAGCGTCCGGCACGCCGCGGCGGCCTCCCCCCAGGTCACGATCGTCTACGCGGCGAGCGAGGACTGCCTCGCCCTCGCCGTCCACGACCGCCACCCCTACCAGCCGCCACTGTGCGGACCGGCCCCCGGCAGCGGGACGAGCGGACTGGGCACCGTCATGGAGCTCACCCTCGGCCTCGGCGGCACCGCGGTCGTCCGGGCGGATGCCGACGGCCGGGGCAAGAGCATCTGGATCACCCTGCCCCTGTGACGGACAAGGAAGTTCACATGACCATCGAGTGGCGCTACACGGTCGAGGAGAACCTCGGCGTCCTCTCCGTCGCCGGATACCTGGGCCCCGAGGCCGTGCACCGGTTCACCGGCGCCGTCGGCTGGGTGCTGGCCCGCGGCACCAGCCCGGTCGTCGTCGATCTGACCGAGCTGCGCAGCTGGTCCGCAGAGGGGCAGCTCGCCATCGTCGAGGCGGCGCACCGGCTCGCCGCGGGCGGCCGGAGCCTGGAGCTGGCCGCCATTCCCGCCGACGGTTCCCTCGTGCCCGACGGGGACTGCCCGCCCATTCCGGTCCACCCCGACCTGGCCACCGCGCGCGCCGCACACCGCGCGGGCGACGACGGGCAGGCGGAGGGCCGTCACGAGTGGCGCACCACCGGGTGGCCCGACGGCGAGCGGCCGGACAACGCGTCCTGAGGCCGCCGCCGGCCGTCCCGCGCCCGGTGTCCGGACGCGGATTCGGTCCTGTCCGTGGCGCACGCGAGGATGGACCGCATGTTGTCGACGAGTGGGTGGATGCGATGCATGGAGGTCCGGCCGGTGGGGCCGTGCTGTTGCGCCGGGAAGGGGACGGCGCGATGAGCACGCCGCTGTACCAGCTCAAGGCCGAGTTCTTCAAAACGCTGGGCCACCCGGCACGCATCCGGGTCCTGGAACTGCTGAGCGAACGCGAGCACGCGGTCGCCGAGATGCTGCCCGAGGTGGGCATCGAGCCCGCGCACCTCTCCCAGCAGCTCGCGGTGCTGCGGCGGGCGAACCTGGTGGTCACCCGCAAGGAGGGGTCGACCGTGTACTACTCGCTGACCAGCCCGCACGTCGCAGAGCTGCTCCGGGTCGCCCGCACGATCCTGTCGGGTGTCCTGGCCGGACAGGCCGAACTGCTCGCCGATCTCCGGGCCGCCCAGGGAGAACGGAGACTCCCGTCGTAGCGGCGTCCCCCCACCGGCGGCCGTCCCCCGAGAGCCGGACACGGCTCCGCGCACGGGACGACGGCCGCCCCGAGCCGCCATCCTCGCGACGGCGCCAGACGTGACGTGCGACGCCCGGCGCCCAGCATCCGGAGCCCGGTGCACGACAGCCCCCGCCAAGGCATTTGCCCGGCAGGCGCCGCCGGTGGTCCGCAGACCAGCCTGCGGTGCCCTGCCCAACGACCGGAGCCGCTGTGCCTCCCCCCACGCGGTGCCCTGCGCCCGGCCTTCGCCCCGGGGCTCCACGCCCGCACCCCGCACCAGGCCGCATGCCGGTGGGTTCTACGAGGGGATCTCGAAGCGTACGAGGACGATCTTGCCGCTGCGGCCGACGGCCGGCTCGGCGCTGACGTCTCCGTCGTAGGCGGCGGCGAGTTCGGTCACCATGCGCAGCCCCTCGCCCGTCCCCTCGCCGGTGAGGTCGGGCAGCCGCGGCTCGGCGTCCGCTACGCCGACGACCAGCCGCCCTCCCGCGACGGTCGTACAGACATCGGTCACCGGCGACCGGGGGGCGTGCCGCAGCACGTTGGTCACCAGCTCGCTGACGACCAGCAGCACCGTGTCCGCGAACGCCGACCCCGGGACGACACCGGCCGCGGCCAGGTGTCCCGACACCGCCTCCCGGGCCCGTCCGACCGCCTCGGGTCCCACCTCCACCGAGGTGACATGGCGTCGCACCGGGGGCGGCACATGCTCGATCGCCGCCGCCGGCCTGCCGCGCCGCCACGGCAGCCGGAAGCCGCCCTTGCCCGTCACCGCGCCGTCTCCGCCCCGCGCAGCTCGTCCAGCAAGTCCTGCCGGCCGGCCAGCAGAACGGCCAGGATGCGCCGCGCCGCGCCGAGCAGCTCCGCCACATCGCCGCCGGCCAGCTCGTACACCACGGTGGAGCCGGTACGCGTGGCGGTCACGATGCCCGAGCGGCGCAGCACGGCCAGCTGCTGCGACAGGCTCGACGGCTCGACCCCGATCACGGCCAGCAGCTCACGCACCGGCTTCGGTCCGTCCTGCAGCAGTTCCAGCACCCGGATGCGCACCGGGTGCCCCAGCATGCGGAAGAACTCCGCCTTCGCCTCGTACAGCGGAACCGGCATCCGGATCGCCCCTCTTCCGCCCCTCCGCGGTCGCCTTCCCCGGCAACTGGCGAATTGAAGAACTCTTCAATCCCTTCCAGACTAGAGGACGATCCGCAGCCCCAAAGCGGCAGCGCTCACGTTCCCGGTGGGTGATCCGGGTCCGCGCCGGCGGCGGTGCCCCGGCCGGGTTCGGCAACCAGCAGGCTGAGCTGCTCCTCCCCGAGATCGACGTCGACGACATGGCGGAAGCCGGCGGCCTCCGCCGTCGTGACCGCGCCCCGGTCACCCTCCGGGACCGCGTGGACGATCCGCCGGCAGCCCGGATCCGATGTCCCCACGGCCTGGACGAGGGCCCTGAGGACCTCGGGCAGGGCGCCGTCGGGGCACCCCGGTCCGATCCGCAGTTCCAGATCGCGCGCGCCGGCCGGGTAGGCGTCCCTCAGCCGCCCTGCCGCACAGCGCTCCACCTGGACGCCGACGTCCAAGTCCCGGCGGTGCAGCCGCATCCGGCCCGTGACGCGGGTCCACGACTCGACGGCGGTCCGCCATCCGCGCGGGACGCCGAATTCGGGCAGGCGCGGTACCGCGAGCATGTCAGCCCTCCTCCGCCAGCCGCCGGACGGCGACCTTGTCCGGCTTCCCGGCGGCATTCCGCGGGACGGCGGGAACGACCTTGAGGCGTGTCGGCAGCTTGTACCGGGCCAGTTGGGCGCGCCCCCGTGGGCGCGGACGTCCTCCAGGATGATCTCCACCCGGTCGTCCACGCTCATCACGGCGGCCACGGTCTCGCCCCACTGCTCGTCGGGCACCCCGACGACGGCGACGTCGACCACGCTCTTCAGGGCGGCCAGGACCCGCTCGACCTCCGCCGGGTAGACGTTCTCACCACCGCTGATGATCATGTCCTTCAGCCGGTCGACGATGTACAGGTATCCGTCCTCGTCGAGGTGGCCGATGTCTCCCGAGTGGAACCAGCCCTCGTCGTCGAACGCCGCCCGGTCGGCCTCCGGGTTGTTCCAGTACCCGGCGGTCACATGGGGGCCGCGGACGACGATCTCCCCGGGCTCGCCGGGCCCGACGGGTTCGTAGGTGATCGCGTCGACGACACGGATCTCCGTGAACGGCATGGGGATGCCGGCGGATCCGATCTTGTCCAGGGTGCGTTCGGCCGGCAGACGGGTGGCGAAGGGGGCGGCCTCCGTCAGCCCCCACGCCTGCTGGAGCAGCACACCGTGCTCCGCGTAGCGGGAGATGAGCGCGGGCGGCACCGGAGCTCCCGCGACCACCACCGAGCGGAGGTGGCTCAGGTCCTGCTCGAAGACGCCGGGGACCCGGGCGAGGGCGGCGAACATCTGGGCGACGCCGAACTCCGATCGTCCTCGGCTGCGACGCCGCGGGCTACGACGAGGACGGCAACGAGGTCCTCGTACACCCCGTCATCGGTGACCCGGACGCCGGATCGGGCGACGAGACGCCCGACCCGGGCCGTGCCCTGCTGTCGGAGCGGCACGACGGAGCGTTCGCCGAGTACCTCGCCGTCCCCACCCGCAGCCTCGTCCCCACGCCGTCGTGGCTCTCCTTCGACGAGGCCGCCTGTCTGCCCGTCGCCTGGGGCACCGCGTACCGCATGCTCTTCACCAGGCCCGGACCACCGCCGGCGACCGGGCCCTCGTACAGGGCGCGGGCGGCGGGGTCGCCTCCGCGGCGATCAAACTGGCCGTGGCCGCGGGCGCCGTCGTGTACGCCACCAGCCGCAGCGAGGAGAAGCGGGCCCGGGCCCTGGAATGGGGCGCCAATCCGTAGTTGACACCATCCGATCGGGGCTGGCACCGCGAGCCTGGCGAGCGCAGCGCTCTGCTGCGCTCTGATCGGCGGGAAGGGGCCCCGCAGCGGGGACGATGTCGCATCGTCTGATGGTCAGGCTCGACCCGCGTGGCCGTCGAGGGACTTGTGATCCAGCAGCCGGATGGTGCGGTAGCCGAGTTCGAGGGCGCCTTCGCGTTCGAGGTCGCGCAGGACCTTGTTGAGGCTGGAGCGCTGGACTCCGAGCATCGCGGCAAGGACCCGCTGCGGGAGGCGGACGGTACTGGTGGCGGGGTCGGCCTCGCTGAGCAGGAGGCGGGCGGTCTGCTGGGTGAGGGTGGCACCGAGCAGGTCCATGATGCGGGTCTGGGAGCTGGTGGTGCGCGCGGCGACGGAGGTGAGCCAGCGGCGGGCGATGGCGGGGTGGGCACCGAGCAGGCCGTCGAAGGCGGCGGCCGGAATGAAGTAGGTGCCGAGGTCGCCGACGGCGCGTGCGGTGTACGGGGCGGGCATGTCGAGCAGGAGCTGGATGTCGCCGTCGACGTCGCCGGGGTGGAGCAGGGCGACGGCGACGCGGCGAGGGCCGGTGCCGACGGTGAGTTCGGCGGTGCCGTGGCGGATGATCCACACCCCGGTGGAGGGGGTGCCGGCGTGGAACAGGACGGTTCCTGCCTTCAGGGTCTGCGGCTGGAGGTAGCGGGAGAGCGCGGTGAGGTCGTCGGGGTGGAGTGGCGCGCTGTCGCCTCGGCCGACGCAGCGGGCCATCCAGGCTGCTGCCCGCAGGGCCATCGGGTCGGGTGCGCGCAGGCCGAGGATGTCTGGCATGGCGGGCACTGTAGGCGGGTGGGCGGGCGGAATGGCTGAAGACTGTCGGCGAGCCGACAATCCTCCCTCGTCAGGGGGGCCGGCGAGGGCGGTTTCGACGGCACGGCGGAAAATCGGGTAGGCGTGGGTCATGTGACGCAGGGGACGGATCGGCGCCTCGGCCTGGATGGCGACGACCTGGCCGTACAGCATCTCCCCGCCCGCCGGTCCTGCCGTGGTGGCGCCGACGAGGTCACCCCGGTCCGCGTCCTCAACGAGCCTGACGAACCCTTCGTTGCCGGCCTTGTGGGTCCAGCCGCGTGCGGAGCTGGACGGGGTGGCGATGACGATGCCGCGGCGGGCGGTGAGTTCACCGTCGTCGACCGCGACGCGGCCGGGTGCGGTGAGGCGGGCCAGTCCTCGGATGAACCGGCCGCCCCTCGCCGGTGAGTCGGTCAACGGCGACCTGGTCGTTCCGGTCGTCGGTGGCCTCGCAGCGGATTCGAGCGGCGACCGGCGCCCAGTCGGGGGTGACCCGGGAGGTTCCGGCGACGCGGGGGGATGCGGCGGGCCTCGGCGAGGAGGTTTCCGGCACGGATCCTCATCTTGCTGGGGTGCAGCCCCAGTAGGGGCATTCGCCGCCGACGAGTCCCGCTTCGATGCCAATCGCGCCGAGGCCGGCCTCTGCGAGGCGTCCGGCGGCGTGTTCGCCGCCGGACCGAGGCCGATCACGATCACGTCCGCCTGCTGCTGCTCGGTCATCGCGGGTTCCTCCTCGGGTGGGTCTGTCACGCTCCCGACGCCAGGCGGCGGGCCGCCGTGAGCGGCGGACATTGTCGTGTGGCCGACAGTGTCTTCGCGGGTCCGCGGGGTGGGCGAGAAGGCTTGGCAGCGTTCCAGCCCACCCCCAGCGCGGTCGGCACCGGTGTGCCGGCGGCTGCGTGAAGTTCAAAGGAGTACCTCGTGTCCACTCATGCCATCGGTGCCGCCCGGCGGCTCCCGGTCGGCGTCGCCGGGCTGGTGCGCGGCGCCGTCGGCGGCATCGCCGCCGGTATGGCTTTCGCGGGGGCGACGATGTGGTTCACGACCAGCATCGGAAAGCCGGCCGACACGCCGCTGCTGATGATCTCCACGCTGGTCAAGGGCGATGCCGCGATGATGAACGGCACCGCCAGTGTCCCCGTCGGCCTCGTGCTGCACATGGTGCTGTCCATGGCCTTCGGCATGGCGTTCGCCGTGCTCACCGCCCGCGTGCGCACCAACGGCGCACTGGCCCTGGCGGGCCTTGCCTGGGGCGGTGTGCTGTATGTGCTGAACTTCCAGGTCCTGGCCCGGACCGCGTTCCGCACCTTCTCGATGGCGAACCAGCCGTTCGAGTTCGTCGCGCACCTGGTCTTCGGCGTGCTGCTGGCCCTGGCCCTCTACAACACCGGTGCCCGCAAGGGCGAGCACGCGACGGCGAAGCCTCAGCCGGCCGGTTCGATTCCCACAAGAGGCGGGCGGCCCCCGGGCCGGCGGCGGGGATGAACGCGGACAGCGCAGCCCCACCGCCCCCCGGACCGGCTCGCGACACCCAGGAGGTGACCTTCGATGATGCGTGCGACCTGGAATGGAGTCGTCCTCGCCGAGGCCCCGCGCACGGTGGTGGTGGAGGGCAACCACTACTTCCCGCCCGAGGCGCTGAACCGTGCGCTCTTCACCGAGTCGACGACGCGGAGCCTGTGCCCGTGGAAGGGCCTGGCCCGCTACTACACGGTGACCGCCGACGGAGTGGTCAACCCGGACGCCGCCTGGTACTACCCCAGGCCGTCACTCCTCGCCCGGCGGATCAAGAACCACGTCGCGTTCTGGCACGGCGTCCGCATCGAGGGCAGCCAGGAGCCGAAACGGTGAGTACTCCGTACGACCTGGTCGTGATCGGCGGCGGCAGCGCTGGGCTGACCGCGGCCCGGCTCGCCGCCGCCCTCGGCGCCCGCGTCGCCCTCATCGAGCGCGACCGGCTCGGCGGAGACTGCCTGTGGACCGGTTGCGTACCCAGCAAGACCCTGCTCGTTGCCGCCGCGCAGGTGCACGCCGCGCGCCGCGCCGATCGCTACGGCCTCACCGCAGCCACAGGTCCCGCCGACTGGACCGCCGTGGCCACGCGGGTACGGGAGGCGATCGGCCGCATCGAGCCGCACGACTCACCCGAGGCGCTGACCCGCCTCGGCATCGAGGTCATCCGCGGCAAGGCGCGCTTCACCGGGCCGCGCGCCCTCGACGCCGACGACCGGGCGGTCGCCTTCCGCCACGTGCTGATCGCCACCGGCAGCAGCCCGCACCTTCCCGGAGTGCCCGGCCTGACCGAAGTGGGCGGGCTGACCTCGGACACCGTCTGGGACTTGCCCGAGCTGCCGCGCAGACTGCTGGTGATCGGCGGCGGGGCGGTCGGCTGCGAACTCGGCCAGGCGTTCGCCCGCCTCGGATCGAAGGTCACCATCGTCGAAGCCGAACAGCACCTTCTGCCCGCCATGGAGCCGCAGGCAGCGGACCTGCTCCGGCGCCACCTGGTCGCCGAAGGCGTCACGGTCCACACCGGTGCGGTACTGCGGGCGGTGCGACCGGGTGCCGCCGATCTGACCACGGCCGACGGCACCGAGCACACCACCGCCTTCGACCAGGTCCTGGTGGCCACCGGCCGCCGCCCCCGCACCGCTGCCCTCGGCCTCGAAACGGCCGGCGTCCGCACCACCGCCGGCGGTTTCGTTGCCACCGACGCCCGGCTGCGCACGAGCAACCCGCGCGTTTTCGCCGCCGGGGACGTGACCGGGTGGCTGCCGTTCACCCATGTCGCCGGTGTTCAGGCCGCCGACGCGGTCCTGAACGCGCTGCTCGGACTGCGCCGCCGCCCGGACCGCGAGGCGATGCCGTACGCGGTGTTCACCGATCCGGAGATCGCCCAGGTCGGCCCCACCGCCGAGCAGGCCCGCCAACGGTACGGTGACGCCGTACGGACCCGTGTGCTGCCGCACGAGGAGATGGACCGCGCGGTCACCGAGGACGCCGCCGACGGCTTCACCCAGCTCGTCCTGCACCCGAAGGGCCGCATCGTCGGCGCGAGCGTCGTCGGGCCGCGCGCGGGGGAGGCGATCGTCGAACTCGCGCACGCCGTCCGCCTCGGCTGGAGCGCCGGCCGGCTCGCCGCCACCGTCCACCCCTACCCCACCCACGCCGACGGGCCGTGGCTGGCCGCCCTGGCCGAAGTCCGCCACAACCTGACGGCACGCCAGACGACGGTGCGCGCCCTGCTGCGTCTGCGCCGAGGAGTCCTGCGATGATCCTTCGCCTGGTCCTCGGCATCGCCTGCACCGCCATGGCGGCGGGCCAGCTCGCCTCCTGGCCGGACATGCCGCGCATCCTCGCCGCCTACCGGGTCGGCGGGCACGTCTCGATGACCGTCCTGGCCGCAGTCCTCATCGTCGGCGAACTGGCTGCCGGGCTGTGGTTCCTCACCGCGCCGCGCTCGCGTCGCCGCGCACCGGTGTGGATCTACACCGGCGTCTCCATGTTGTGGGCCGCCCTGGCGGCCCAGGCGTTCGCCCGCGCCCTGACCGTCCCGGTGTGCGGGTGCTTCGGCCGCTACCTGCCCCAGCGCCTGTCCTGGATCGTCCTCGCCGAGGACGCCCTGCTCCTGCTGTACGCAGCACTGCTGCTGGGCTCCAGCCGCCCCACCCCGGCCCACCTGCTTCCGGTGCCCACCGATGCCGAAGGAGTCCACCCGCGATGACCGAACATGCTGCCCCCCGGCGGAAGGCGGACCGAGACGAGGTGTTCCTGGAGTACACCAAGAGCATCTGCCCGCTGTGCAAGACCGTGGTCGACGCCCAGGTCAACATCCGCGGCAGCAAAGTGTACCTGCGCAAACGCTGCCGTGAGCACGGCGAGTTCGAGGCCCTCGTCTACGGCGACGCCCAGGCATACCTCGACTCCGCCAGATTCAACAAGCCCGGCACCCTGCCGCTGGTCTTCCAGACCGAGGTCGAGGACGGGTGCCCCACAGACTGCGGGCTGTGCCCCGAACACAAGCAACACGCCTGCCTGGGCATCGTCGAGGTCAACTCCGCCTGCAACCTCGACTGCCCGATCTGCTTCGCCGACTCCGGCCACCAGAACGACAGCTTCTCCCTCACCCTCGACCAGGTCGAAACCATGCTCGACACCTACGTAGCCTCGGAGGGGGAGGCGGAGGTGGTGATGTTCTCCGGCGGCGAGCCCAGCATCCACAAGCACATCCTCGACTTCCTCGACGCCGCCCGCGCCCGCCCGATCCGCAGCGTCGTCCTCAACACCAACGGCATCCGCCTGGCCACCGACGCCCGCTTCGCCCCCGCGCTCGCCGAACGCAGGACCACCGTCTACCTCCAGTTCGACGGCTTCGACCGCGAAACCCACCTCGCCATCCGCGGCAAGGACCTGCGCGACCTCAAGCGGCGCGCCCTGGACGCCTGCGCCGCCGCCGGCGTCACCGTCATGCTCGCCGCCGCCGTCGAACGCGGACTCAACGACCACGAGATCGGCGACATCATCCGCTTCGGCATCCAGCACCCCGCGGTGCGCGGCGTCGTCCTCCAGCCCGTCACCCACGCCGGCCGCCACCTCGAATTCGACCCGCTCAACCGGCTCACCAACTCCGACGTCATCCAGGCCATCGCCACCCAACTGCCCGATTGGCTACGAGCAGACGACTTCTTCCCCGTCCCCTGCTGCTTCCCGACCTGCCGCTCCATCACCTACCTGCTCACCGACGGAGACGACGTCGTCCCGCTGCCCCGGCTGGTCCAGTTGGAGGACTACCTCGACTACGTCACCAACCGCGCCCTGCCCGACACCGGCATCCGCGCCGCGCTGGAGAAGCTGTGGTCCGCCTCCGCCCTCCCCGGCACCGACACCACCGCGTCCCAACTGGAGTGCGCCACCTGCGGCATCGACCTGCCCGAGGCCCTGCGCGAGGCCACCGACAAGGCGTTCATGCTCGTCATCCAGGACTTCCAGGACCCCTACACCCTCAACGTCAAAACGCTCATGAAGTGCTGCGTCGAACAGATCACCCCCGAAGGGCGGCTCATCCCGTTCTGCGCCTACAACTCCGTCGGATACCGCGAACAGGTCCGCGAACAGCTCACCGGCGTCCCCGTTGCCGACGTCGTCCCCAACGCCGCCGAACTCCAGCCCCACACCCAGCCCTCCCCCCACGGCTCCCGGATCGCCACCGGCCCGGCGGCCTCCTCCGAGCACCTGCCCTCGGACGCCACCAACACCGGAAAGCGCCTGCGATGACCGGGCCGAACCCGCCCGAGATCGTGAAGGCGTGCTGCGCCACCGCCTACCAGTCGGACGCCGTCACCGCGATCCTCGGCGACAGCTACCACCCCGGCGGCCTGGCCCTCAGCCAGCACCTGGGCCGAACTCTCCGCCTGCGCCCGGGCATGCGGGTCCTGGACGTGGCCGCGGGCCCCGGCAGCACCGCGCTCCTGTTCGCCGCGGAGTTCGGCTGCGAGGTCGTCGGCGTCGACCTCGGCGAGCGGAACACCGCCAGGGCCCGGGAGGCCGCGCGGCAGGCGGGGCTGGCTGACCTGGTCGCCTTTCGTGTCGGCGACGCCGAGCAGCTTCCTTTCGACGATGCCTCGTTCGACGCGGTGGTGTGCGAGTGCGCGCTGTGCACGTTCCCCGACAAACCGACCGCCGCCCGCGAACTCGCCCGCGTCCTGCGCCCCGGCGGCCGGGCCGGCATCACCGACATCACCGTCACCCCGGGCGCCCTGCCGCGCGAACTCACCGACCTGGCCGGCTGGATCGCCTGCCTCGCCGACGCCCGCTCCCTCGAACAGTACGCCGACCTGCTCACCGCGGCCGGCCTCCAGACCACCGCCATCGAACGGCACGACGACGCGCTGCGGCGCATGGTCGAACAGATCGACGCCCGCCTGCGCGCCTACCGGATGACCACTCGGGGCGCTCTCGCGTTGTCCGGGGTGGACACCGACCGCGCCCTGGCCCTGGCCGCCCAGGCCCAGCGCGTGGTCCGAGACGGCGCCGCCGGATACGCCCTGCTCATCGCCGACAAGCCCGCGGAGACACCGAAATCATGAACCGCACTGGGATCGTCCTCTACTGGCGGCCCGGCTGCCCGTACCGCACCTGGCTACGGCGCGGGCTCCGCGCCGAGGGCCTGACCTTCACCGAGACCGACATGTCCGCGACACCGAGGGGAGCGACCCGTACCAGTGGCTGGCCGCCGCCGCGCATGACATCTCCGACGATCTTCACACCTGCGCCCGCCACCACGGCTGCGACCTCATCGTCATCGGCCGCCACGGCGAGGACAGCCGGCTGCGCACCACGCAATCAGCCCGGTCGCCCGTGCCCTCACCCAGGACACCCGCCTCCCCGTACTCCTGGTGAGCCCGCCCGGGGCCGGCGAGCAGCAGGACGAAGGAGGCATGAGATGATCCGCCGGCCGGGACAGGCCACGCCTCCGTCAGCACGCAGCGGCGGAGTAGCGAGCGTGTCGGCCCGCGTGCTGGGTCTCGAGCCGTTGAATGAGCCAGCAGACCGGTCCCACCAGGACCGCCCACAGCACTATTGTCCCCAGCGCGTTGGTGAGTGCACCGACCATGCCCGCAGGGATCGCACAGAGGGCGGCGCCGATGGCCTGCTTGCCGCGGGTCACCAGGGCGGGGGGCAGCCCGCGCAGGGCATGACGACGGGCTCGCAGTGCCGCGACGCCGCCCGCGTGGGCACCGAAGATGCCGACACTGAGCAGTGCCAGGGCCAGGGCGGCGACGTAGACCGGTTCGTCCACCGGGGTGTCGTTCGTCTGTTGGGTCACCCCGTCCCTGCTGACCGCCGTCGCGTAGTCACGCCACAGCGTCACGCTCACCGCATCACCGCGATGGAGATGCTTGAGCAGCGGCTCCGGGCTTGCCATGTCCACTTCGGACGGGACGGATCGTGGACCGGCGAGTTCGAGGGTGTACTCCGAGGTCCTGGTCCCTTCGCGGATCACCGTCCCCCGCACGGTTGCCGGCACGGAGCGCAGGCAGTCGCTCGACGACGACCCCGCCGGGCAAGGGCCGGCGGCGAGGAAGGACCGCTCGTCGTCCGTGAACGACGGCACCGAGGCCAGGGCGGCGGCCGAGGCCAGGACGACTGCGACCCCGAGCAGCGCGGTGAACGTGCCCCAGGTGCGATGCCAGACGGTGCGAAGCCACAGGGTGCGGGGGGACAGCCGGAAGGCGTGGCCGATGCGCTGCATATCAGCGCACGCTCAGCCGTGACACACCGGTGAAGACGACCAGCGCCACCAGCAGCCCTGCCTCGACGGCCACCGTGTCCGCGGTCAGACGGTCATGGCCCAGGTGCAGCGCGTCGGTCAGGAGGAACGCGGTACCGCAGCCGAGGAGGGCCGCCAGGGCACCCGCGGCCCAGTGACGGTGTCGCGTCCAGAACCACTGGGCGAGGAACATGACCACCGGCGCACCCACCGGCACGCCCGGCTCGTCCGACGCGGCCAGAACGAGGAATGCCAGGCCGCAGACCACCCAGCACACCAACAACACCAGCATGGTCTCGCGCCACGTCACGGACCGGGCTTCGTTCACCGCACGCACCCCGCATCTCATCTGCCCGGTTCATTCAGCCACGCCGTGTCCTGCCGCGGAATGCCTCGCATCGGCATGGAACAGATCCGCAACGCTGCCAGAGCACGGCAGGCGGCAGCGACTCGCGATCGCTGGGACGGACGCCGTCGCCAGGGCCCACGTCACGCGGTTGCGGTCTGGCATACCTGGGCACCCAAACGCGTCCGGCACCGCAGCGGCCGATGGGGCATCCGGGTCCGGGGAGTCGCGATGCTGGTGATCTGGGCCGGCGGGCTGATCCCCTTTGGCATCGGGTGGGCAAGTGTCCTGCCACAACTGCCCGCAGACGGTCAGACTGCGGAATGGCCCACCACCGCGCATCGGGCCTGCGGCACGCCCGGCCGCCCTCCCGCGAGCGGTCGAAGGGCGGGAGGCAACGCACGACGGCCAGTCGCCCACCCAACACCGGGGAATGCGCTGCTTCCGCAGCTCAGCGGACCCTTCCTCGCGGTTTGAGAGGCACGGAGGGCAGCACGGGGGCCGGCAGCGGGTCCCCGTCGTACCCTTTCACCTCGCCGAACCGCGTGCCCGTCATCCAGTCCGCACGGGCCTGTTCGATCTCTTCCTGGGTCCGCCCGATGAAGTTCCAGAACATGATCAGTTCCTCCTCGAACGGCTCGCCGCCCAGGAGCATCAGTCCCGCGTCCGACTCGGCGCGCAGCGGGAGTTCGCGGCGTCCGCAGCCGAGATAGAGCATCGAGCCCGGCAGGACCGGTACGCCGTCGACGTGGACCTCGCCGGACATCGACAGAACCGCGTACTCGAAGTCCGCCTCCAGCGGCAGTCGTACGGTCGCCCCGCGTGCCAGGGCGAGGTCGGCGCCCACGATCGGCGTGTACGCCGTACCGGGCGAGGCCGCGCCGTCGATCTCCCCCAGGATCAGCGTGGCCTTCAGGCCGGGCGCGTCGAGCACGGGCAGTTCCGGGTGGTACTCGAAGCGCGGGGCCGTGTGGCGGTGGGCGTCCGGCAGGGCCACCCACAGCTGCGCGCCGTGCAGGAGGCGGGCGTGCGGCTTCGGGCTCTCCTCGGAGTGGCTGATCGCCCGGCCCGAGGTCATCAGGCCCAGCTGGCGCGGCCGGACGGTCTGGAGACTGCCCGTCGAGTCGCGGTGCAGCACCTCCCCCTCGTGCAGCCAGCTCACCGTCTGCAGCCCCGTGTGCGGGTGCGGCGGCACCTGCATGCCCGGCTCGTCCGCGATGTCGTCCGGCCCGTAGTGATCGACGAAGCACCAGGCGCCGACCATGCGGCGGCCCAGGTTGGGCAGCAGCCGGCGGACCTCGGTGGACTCGCCGAGCGGGACCCTGCGGGGGCTGAGGAGCTCGCGCACCGGCTCCGCCACCACGAACCCGCGGCCACCGCACACGGCGGGTACCGCCTCGCGATCAAGATTGCTCATGGCGCCCAACCTAGCCCCGAGGGGGTGCCCGCGTCAGGCTCTCCGCCCGCCGTCGGGAGGCTCTTGAATCGGACGTGTCACCGGGTAGGGCGCGCGGGCGTACGCCTGGACCGGTCGGCCGTCCCCGAAAATAGTAGCCATGGCTATAGTAGCCATGTACAGTATGGGTCATGAGTACGGCACCCGAGGGCGCGACGCCCGGTTTCCTCGTCTGGCGACTGTCGATGAAGTGGCGCGTGGCGGTCGACCGGGCGGTGGCACCCCTGGGCCTGACCCATGCGCAGTACGCGCTGGTCGCGACGCTGTTCGGCATGCACAGCGCCGGCCGGCGCCCCAGCCAGCGCCAGCTGGCCGACCACACGGGGCTGGAGGCGCTCTACGTCTCCAAGCTCGCCCGCGCCCTGGAGACGGCCGGTCTCGTGGACCGGACCCGCGACCCCGTGGACCCGAGGGCCGTGCGCCTCTCACTCACCGCGCGCGGGCTGGAGGTCGCGCGGCAGGCGATCCAGGTGGTCCAGCGGCTGCACGAGCAGTTCCTCCGGCCGCTGGGCGGGCTCGACAGCACCCCCACCGAGGAGTTCCGGCGCGCCCTGCGCACCCTGCTCGACGCACCGCTCGACCCGTCCGCCGCCGGCAGCGGGACCGGCGGCACGGGCACCCCGGGCAACGACACCCAAGAGGAGCAGCCGTGACCCACCCCACCCCCACCCTCGACAGCCGGCTCGTGGGCCTCACCCACTACGCGAGCCGCACCCTGCTGGAGCGCCTGCTCGCCCGTACCGGCACCACGTTCGACCAGTCGGTGGCGCTACGGGCGCTCGCGGACCACGGCGGGACCCTGGAGCACACCGCGCTCGTGGCCCGCCTGAGGGACGGGCTCAAGATCGGCGACGAGGCGGTGGCCCGGACGGCCGTCGACACGCTGATCGCAGAAGGACTGCTTGAGATCGCGCAGGAGCGGGTGTCGTTGACGGACCGCGGCCGGGACCTGTCCGACGGCATCCAGGCCGGCGCCCGGGAGATCGCCTCCCGGCTGTACGCGGGCATCCCGCAAGAGGACCTGGAGACGGCCGGCCGCGTCCTGACGCTGGTGCTGGAGCGCGCGAACGCCGACCTGGCAGCGGCCTGACAGCCACACCCAGCACACCTGGGCGACCCAACCCCACGAATGGCTCGATCAACCCGATCAAGAAGGTGGAGCGGCCTGACCCGCGGGCGCCGCCGGGACCCCGGCGGCCGTGGAATCTCCACCCGCTCGCCTCCGTTGTGTGCGACGGAAGGAGGTCTCCAGTGGAGACGGGGTACTACGGCCACGGGACGCCCGCGGAGCGCTGGGAGCGTGCGCGGATGTTCTTCGACGCCAAGGACCACTACGCGGCTGCACAGGTCCTGGACGGGCTGGTGGACGAGGTTCCGTACCAGACCGGGCCCAGGCTGCCGCTGGCGCGCGCGTACTATCACTCGGCCCAGCTGCGCCGCGCCGAGGCCGAGTTGCGCACCATCGTGGAGCGGGACCCGGTGGAGGGGTACGCCAGGCTGCTGCTGGGGCGCACCCTGCAGCGTCAGGGGCGCGACGCCGAGGCACAGCCGCATCTGCGGCTGGCGTCGGCGCTGGCGGGTGAGTTCACGGAGGTGTGATCCCCGAGGGCCGGCGGCGGGCCGCGATCGGCCTGCCATACGGGGGAGACGGCTTGCGACGGAGCGGTCAGGACGAGTCGCCCCGGACCATGACGAGCTCGACGAAAAGGCGGCGTCCGTACGGATGCGGCACGCTGTCGGCACACTCCGGTCCCGACACCGCGCCCCGGCCTGAGGCGCGGGCCGGGCACGGCGATCGAGTCCCGCCGGGCGAAGGGCGCGGTGCACAGCCGCATCCACCGGACCTCGGTGCGCAGACGGCGGACCACGCCGCCCGAGTCCTCGCATCAGCCGGACACCCCGGCCCGGTCCCCCGGCAGGCGGCCGCCCGCGTTCGACGAGCAGCGGGCACGTGATCCGTGGCCGGGCGCCGCTCGGCCGGTGTTCCGCGGCAGGCGGTGCCGACCGGTACCGAGCGGTGCTCCCCGGTCACCCCCGGTAGGCCTCCAGCAGCCGCAGCCACACCTCGCTGATCGTCGGATACGACGGCACCGCGTGCCACAGCCGGGAGACCGGGACCTCCCCGGCGACGGCGACGCTCGCGGAGTGGATCAGTTCCCCGACACCGGGGCCGACGAACGTGACGCCCAGCAGGATCTCGCTGTCGAGGTCGACGATCATGCGGGCGTGGCCGCGGTAGCCGTCGGCGTACAGACCGGCGCCGGCGACCGAGGACAGGTCGACGTCCACGGCGCGGACCCGGCGGCCTGCCCGCTCGGCCTCCGCCAGGGAGAGGCCCACGGCCGCGGCCTCCGGGTCGGTGAACACCACCTGCGGGACGGCCGCGTGGTCCGCGGTCGCGGCGTGGGCGCCCCAGGGGTCCGTCTCCAGGAGCGGCACCCCCGCCGCCCGGGCCGCGATCGCCTCACCCGCTATGCGCGCCTGGTACTTGCCCTGGTGGGTGAGGAGCGCACGGTGGTTGACGTCACCGACCCCGTACAGCCACTCGCTGCCCCTCACCCTGAGTGTGTCGTCGACCGACAGCCAGGACCCTGGTTCCAGACCGACCGTGTCCAGGCCGATGTCGTCCGTGCGGGGCGCCCGGCCCGTGGCGAAGAGGATCTCGTCCGCCTCCAGGCGGTCACCGGAGCCCGTGACGGCCACGACGGTGCCGCCCTCGCGCCGCACCGACTCCACGGACGTGCCCAGGCGGACGTCCGTGCCCGCCTCCGTGAGCGTCCGGGCGACCAGTTCACCGGCGAAGGGCTCCATACGGGACAGCAGGCCCTTGCCGCGGACCAGGACGGTGACCCGGGAGCCGAGGGCCTGCCAGACCGTGGCCATCTCGGTGGCCACCACACCGCCGCCCACGACGATCAGACGGCCCGGAACGGACTGTGCGCTCGTCGCCTCACGGCTCGTCCACGGGTTCACCTCGGCGAGCCCCGGCAGTCCGGGCAGTTGCGCGCGGCTGCCGGTGCACACCGCCACCGCGTGGCGTGCGGTGAGCACCCGGTGCTCTCCCTCGGGGCCGGTCACCGTGACGGTGCGCGGTCCGGCCAGGCGCCCGTGCCCCCGGTACAAATCGGCCCCGATGCCCTCCAGCCAGGCGACCTGGCCGTCGTCCCGCCAGTTCGACGCCTCGTGGTCCCGGTGGGCCAGGACGGCCGGCACGTCGAGGGCGCCCTGCACCAGGTGGGACAGGCCCGGGACACGGCGGGCGTCCGCCCGGGCGATCACCGGGCGCAGCAGTGCCTTACTGGGCATGCACGCCCAGTAGGAGCACTCGCCGCCGACCCGCTCGCTCTCCACGACCGCGGTGGACAGACCGGCCGCGCGGGTACGGTCGGCGACGTTCTCGCCCACGGGCCCGGCGCCGAGCACCACGACGTCATAGGCAATGGATTCCGTTTCCGTCATGGGGTCAGTCTGGTGGCTGGTGTGCGCGGGGGCCACACGGGTATGTGCGCGGAATAGGCGGCCGTGCGTCACGGTTGTGCAAGGCGGCTCAGCCCACACACCAGGAAGAGAGATACATGCCATGAGCAGCACCGTGGAGCTCACCAAGGACAACTTCGACCAGACGGTCACGGACAACGACTTCGTCCTGATCGACTTCTGGGCGTCCTGGTGCGGGCCGTGCCGTCAGTTCGCGCCGGTCTACGAGAAGGCCGCCAAGGAGAACCCGGACCTGGTGTTCGGCAAGGTGGACACCGAGGCGCAACCCGAGCTGGCCGCCGCCTTCGGTATCCGGTCGATCCCGACGCTGATGATCGTCCGGGAGCGGGTCGCCGTGTTCGCGCAGCCGGGCGCCCTGCCCCAGGCCGCCCTGGAGGACGTCATCGGACAGGCCCGCAAGCTGGACATGGACGAGGTCCGCAAGGCGGTCGCCGAGCAGCAGGCGCAGGCCGGGCCGAACGGCGAGTGATCCCGGGGAGGCCCGGCCTCCCCCCAGGGTGGACACGGCGGCGGGGCCGCGGCCCCGCCCCGTCAACTGGATTCGCGGTGCACGATCCGCGCGCCGAACACCTCGTGTGCCTCGGGCGCGCCCGCGGGATCGCGGACCACGCGGTCGACCAGTTCGGCGAGGTCGCGTCCGGACGGCAGGTCGATGTGGACCGTGCTCAGCCGCGGCCGCAGCAGCCGGCCGAGTGTCAGGTCGTCGGCGCCGACCACGGCTGTGTCGTCCGGAACCGCGATGCCCTCGTCCTGCAAGGCTCGCATCAGCAGCATCGCGTACTCGTCGTTGTACGCGAAGACGGCGTCCAGGCCGAGGGAGCGCCAGCGCGCGGCGAGCCGCGCGGCGTCCTCCTCCGTGTAGGCCAGCGGCAGTTCGGCGACGGTCGCGTCGGTGTCCCGCGCGGCGTGCCGTACGCCTTCGAGCCGGGGCCTGGAGAAGAACTCCAGACCGGGTTCCCGCGGTACGACGACACCGACCCGGCGGCGGCCCCGGGCCAGCAGGTGCGCCCCGGCGCTGTGCCCGACCCGGTGGTGGTCCATGAGGAGCGCGTGGGCGCCATCGACGCGTTCGGGGCCCAGGGTGACGACGGCGCGGGCGCCGGAGCGCTTGAGGACGTGCACGCCCTGCGGGCCGAGGCCGCCGCCGGGCACCAGGACCGCGACCGGCCGCAGTTCGGCCCAGGCGCGGGCGGCCTCGTCGCCGCGCAGGCCGATGCTGCCGTACTGCACGACGGTGTAGTCGAGACGGCCCAGGGCCCACTGCAGTTCGTTGATGAACTGACTGTAGAGCGGGCCCATCGGCACGTTCGGCGCGGGCATCAGCACCATGCGGCTGTGTCCGGCGCGCAGGCTGCGCGCGGCGGCGTGCGGAACGTAGCCGAGTTCCTCGGCGGCGTCGTGGACGCGGCGGCGTGTGGCCTCGCTGATGCGCACGGCGCTGGTGTTGTTGAGGACGTACGAGACGGTCGCGCGCGAAACACCGGCCAGGCGTGCCACATCGGCACTCGTCGGCGCGGCGGAGGGTGCGGGCGACGGGGGGACGGACTCTTTCCGTATCTGCACCATGACGTCCCGCATCTTTGCAGAGCGACCGCGGCGGTCGGCCCCCCGGGGGTACCGACCCGGCCTGAACTACCCGCTGCCGGTGGGAAGTTGCGCGTTCCGTACCGGATCACCGGCCCGCAGGTCACCGTTCGGTGGGACGATGTGCCCGCGCCGCTGCACATGAACGGCTGGAACACCGACCGGTCCGTGATCGCCGCCTGCCCGTACGCATGGCGTGCCGCCGCGGCCGGAGAAGGTGACCGTGGAGGAGGACAAGCGGTGAGCCCCTGCCGCCGAGGCGCCGGGGTTCGGGCCAAACGGGGCCGCGTACCGCCCCGCGCCCCCGTCCGGCCCGGTGCACCGTCCGTCGGCGGTCATGCGGTCCTGCCCTCGTCGACGCGCTCGCCCTCGGCCTGCGACGGCTCGGTCCTGGGGACGTCCGGGTGCTGCTCCCCTGCCGTGCGCTCGGCGGGTTCGTCGCGCTCGCCCTCGGCCTGGGAGGGCGTGTGGGAGTACAGCCAGGAGTCGTAGTACGAGGCTCCGGTCTTCATGGTGGGCCTCCCTTGGTCGCTCATCTCCCATGGTCCTCCCCCGGCCTCGACGGGGCGAGATCTGCCGGTGTTGCGCCTCGCGGACGGGTGCCGCCCGGATCAGGACCGGGAGCGGGCCGCCGCCCGCGTCACTGGCCCCTCCAGATGTTGTCGAAGGCCGCCTTCTCGATCGCGCGCCGCTGCCGCACGGCCGTCAGCTCCGTGACCGCGTCGTCGACGGCGGCCAGCACGGTCGCCGCCGCGTCGTCGGTCGTGCCCTGGAGGTCTCCGGCCGGCTTCTCCCGGATTCCGACGGCCGTCCCGAGGGCGGCGAGCAGGGGTTCCCCCGCGGCCCAGCGGTCCGCCGCCCGCCGGCGTGCGGGGGAATCGACCAGCGCCGCCTCCCCGGTCCAGGCGGGCAGCCACCGGCGGTGCTGCCGGGCGAGCAGCCCCTCCTCCTCGAAGGCGGCGAGATAGGCCGCGGACAGTCCACGCCCCCTGCGCCACAGCCAGTCCTCGACCGACTCGTACGGCGTCTGCCGGACGAGCGACGACGCGGCCTCGCGCAGCAGGCGGTCGTCGGTCACGGGCGGATCGCCCGGGACGATGAACTCGCCGTCCAGGAAGAGGGCCCGGGCGTCCATGAGGTCGATCAGTTCGGCGCCGGCGAGCGACAGGGACAGGTCGCCCTGTTCGACGGGACCGCCCTGGGCGGTGTCCATGGCGACGATCAGCAGGTCTCGTGCAATGGTCATGCGTGGCTCACTTCCGGTGCATCGAGGACGGCACGTCGCTGCGCGGGCGCCTCACCAGCCCGACGGTAACCCGGCACCGGCGGTGCGGGCCGCACAAGGCGGGGGTTCCGCCCGTACCGCCTCTGCGGCCCGTACTCCGGGGCCGGCCGGCAGGAGGGCCTGGTGGTGATCTCACCCAGCCGCTCCAGCCGACGGGGACCGGGCCGGCCGATCGTGCTGGAGGACGTTTCCCTCCCGTGCCTCCCGCGGCCGGTCGCCCCGGCCGGGCCGGACGGTGCTCTGGCCTTCGACCGGGAGGGGGCTTCGGCCATCGGACGGCGGCCGCCACGGATGCGCCTGGGCGAGCACGCGGACCACGACCCCGTCATAGAACGCCCGACCGGGTTCACCGCGTCCAGGCCCAGCACGTCCGGGAACCGGAACACGCCGGCTCGCACCAGGTCGAGGGCGGGCACCCGCCGGCCACGGGCGAGAAGGGGCGCCACCGCGTCCCGGGTGGTGGCGTCCTCGCCGAGCGCGTGCAACGGCACGAGCGACAGACCGTGCCGCGGCGGCCGAGCGGCGTTCACCGGCAGAACCGTTCAACGGCCGGTGCGGCGCCCCGAGCTGACGGGGCCCCACCAAACACCGACCCGCGCGAAGCGCGCCCGTGGCGGGCCTCTACCGTGGGCGCGTGACTGCCTTCACCGAAGAAGAGATCCCCGGCCGCTCCGGCCCCTGTGCGACCACCGAGGCCGGCCCCCGTGAGGTGGGCCGGGTGCGGACCGAGTACTCCCCGGCACACGACGGCGACCCCGACCCGGGGGAGATCGTCTGGACGTGGGTGCCGTTCGAGGAGAACGACGGGCGCGGCAAGGACCGTCCGGTGCTCGTGGTCGCCCGTGAGGCGGCGGGCACGCTGCTCGCGGTGCAGCTGTCCAGCAAGCGGCACGACGGCGACCACGACTGGGTGCCGGTGGGCAGCGGGCCCTGGGACCGGTCGGGACGCGACTCGTGGGTGGCCGTGGACCGCGTCCTGCGGCTGCACGAGGACGGCATGCGGCGCGAGGCGTGCGCGCTGGACCGGATGCGGTTCAACCTCGTGGTGCACCGGCTGCGGGAGCGCTACGGCTGGAACTGAGGGCCGGGGTCACGGGGTGCCCGCCTGGTCGAAGACACATTCGAACACGGTCCGTGTGGCGGCACTCGGCGTGCGGTCCAGCACGGCGAAGACGATCTCCTCGAAGTGCCCCGTGAAGCGCCCCCCGGCCAGCAGGTCGTGGAACGCCCCGGCCACCTGCGCCGGGTCGTTCCGGAACACCCCGCAGCCCCAGGCGCCCAGCACCAGCCGCCGGTAGCCGCAGGCGGCCGCCGTCTCCAGGACGCGCTCGGCGCGGGTGGCCAGGGCGCGCGGCAGTTCACCCGCGCGCTCCGGGGCCCTTTGCAGCACCACGCCCGCGTTCGGCGCGGCGGCGGTCAGGAAGCCGGTCTCGTACGGCGTATCGAGCAGGCGCCCGCGGTCGTCGCGGAAGACGGGCACCGCGGGCGAGTGGATGACGCGGTCCGAGTAGAACGGGTCGCGGTGCGCCCGGTGATGGTCGTAGAACTCCCTCACCTCGCGGACGCACGCGTACAGCGCCGAGGCCCGGCACAGGGCCTCCTCCTGGGCCTGCGCCCCGTTCAGGTATCCGCCGCCGGGGTTTCGCGCCGAGGCGAAGTTCAGCACGGCCACCGGGTCCGCGGACCGCCCGGTGAGGCGCCGGGCCGCCTCCAGGCTGGATTCCCCGGTGACCTCGACGAGGGTGGCGACCGGACCGGTCCGCGGTGCGGCCACCGGCTCCGGCCCGAACATGCGGGTGCCGGAGCGGGCGGCCTCGACCGCCGCGGCGATGGTCGCAGTTCGCCCGTTCGGCGTACGGTAGGACCCCGCCACGACGATCTCCTCCGTCTGCTGCGCGATCCCGCGCAGCCGCGCGCTCACGGCGCCACCCCCGTGGGCGCCGCGACCGCGGCGTGCGCGGCCTCCCCCGGCGCGCCGCCGGTCTCCCCCGTCGTGCTCATGAACGCATGGTGGGCGATGCTGGTCGTGCGCCGCAACGGAGTTTTCCCGGCACGGAGAGCGACCCGTTCCCGTCCCGGAAGACAGGAAGCATCCGTCCGACGCGTCCCGCTGTGCGCCCTTGTGTGATTCCGTTCGAGGGTCTTGAGTGGGACGAGCGATACCGACCCGGCACACCGACGCCGGGTCGGTGACATGGTGGAATCTCAGGAGGATCCCGACATGTCCGATTCGGTACGCGACGGCGCGGAGCAGCACTCCGCCGTCACCGAGGCCGAGGTGGAGGCACTGGTCCGCGGCATCTGCTTCAAGACCGGGCCACCCCGCTGCCTGGGCGTCGAAGTGGAATGGTTCGTCCATGAGCTGAGCAGCCCGCGGCTGCCCGTACCACCCGAACGTCTCCGAACGGCCTACGCCGCGCTGCGGACCCTGCCCCTGCGGTCGGCCCTCACCGTCGAACCCGGCGGCCAGCTGGAGCTCAGTTCCCCTCCGGCGGCCTCCCTGATGGAGTGCATAGGGTCCGTCTCCGCCGACCTCGCCGCGGTCCGCGCCCTGTTGCGCGAGGCGGGCCTCGGCCTCAGCGGCCACGGCCACGATCCCTGGAACCCCCCACGCCGCTTTCTCCGTGAGCCGCGCTACGACGCCATGGAGTGCTGCCTCGACCGCACGGGTCCCGAGGGGCGGTCCATGATGTGCTCCTCCGCCTCCGTCCAGGTCTGCCTGGACGCCGGACACGAGGAGCCGGGCCCGCTGGGACTCGGCCGGCGCTGGTGGCTGGCGCACCACCTCGGTGCGGTGCTGGTCGCCGCGTTCGCGCACTCCCCGCTGGCCCGGGGCCGGCCCACGGGCTGGCGCTCGACACGGCAGTCCCTGTGGACCGCCATGGACCCGGGGCGCAGCAGTGCCCCGCCCCTGGGCGGTGATCCGCGCGCGTCCTGGGCCCGGCATGTGATGGACGCGCCGGTGATGTGCGTACGGAACGCGGCCGGCCCCTGGCGCGTGCCCGACGGCATGAGCTTCCGGGAGTGGACGCGGTCCGCCGACCCGCCGGACCGCAGCGATCTCGACTATCACCTCACCACCCTGTTCCCCCCGGTCCGGCCCCGCGGCCATCTCGAACTCCGCATGATCGACGCCCAGCCGGGCGACGACGGGTGGATCGTGCCGCTCGCCGTGACGACGGCGCTCTTCGACGACCCCGAGGCGGCCGAGATCGCCTACCGCACCGTCAAACCCCTCGCGGAACGGTCGGGTTCGCTGCCGCCACCGTGCAATCCGCTGTGGGTCGCCGCCGCCCGGGACGGTCTGACCGATCCCGAGCTGCACGAGGTCGCGGTCGCCTGTTTCGCGATCGCCGCCGAGGCCCTGCCCAGGATCGGCGCCACCTCCCTGGTCCGGGGCGCCGTCGCGGAGTTCACCGAGCGCTATGTGGCCCGGGGCCGCTGCCCCGCCGACGACCTGCTGTTCCGCTTTCACGAGAAGGACATCCCCACATGACCGACGACCGGTCGCCCCTCGACCCAGAAGCGCTCCGGGAGCGCGCGCTGGACGTGCTGACCACGGCCCGCGAGCGCACCGCGCTCCTGACCACCTGCGTCGACGACCGCGACCTCATGGCTCAGCATTCCCCGCTGATGTCACCGCTGGTCTGGGACCTCGCGCACATCGGCAACCAGGAGGAGTTGTGGCTGCTGCGCGCGGTCGCCGGCCGCGATGCCATGCGGCCCGAGATCGACGGACTGTACGACGCCTTCGAGCACCCGCGCGCCGAACGGCCCTCACTGCCACTGCTGCCGCCCGACGAGGCCCGCCGTTACGCCGCCGAGGTCCGCGGCCGAGCCCTGGACGTGCTGGAGGGCGCGTCGCTGCAGGGCGGGCGGCTCACGGAGGCGGGATTCGCCTTCGGCATGATCGCCCAGCACGAACAGCAGCACGACGAAACGATGCTGATCACGCATCAGCTGCGCAAGGGGCCGCAGGCGCTGACCGCCCCCGATCCGGCGCCCGCACCGCCGTACCACGGCCCGTCCGAAGTCCTCGTCCCCGGCGGCCCGTTCACCATGGGCACGTCCACCGAGCCGTGGGCGCTGGACAACGAACGGCCGGCGCACCGGCGGCTGGTCCCGGCCTTCCACATCGACACGACGCCGGTGACCAACGCCGCCTACCAGGCCTTCATCGACGACGGCGGCTACGGGGACGAGCGCTGGTGGACCCCTGAGGGCTGGGCCCACATCCGCGCGAACGGCCTCAAGGCCCCGCTGTTCTGGCGCCGCGAGGGCGGGCAGTGGCTGCGCCGGCGCTTCGGCGTCACCGAGGTCGTACCACCCGACGAGCCCGTCCTGCACGTGTGCTGGTACGAGGCGGACGCGTACGCGCGCTGGGCGGGGCGCCGGCTGCCCACCGAGACCGAGTGGGAGAAGGCGGCGCGCCACGACCCGGCGACGGGCCGTTCCCGGCGCTACCCGTGGGGCGACGCCGACCCGGCGCCGGAGCACGCCAACCTCGGGCAGCGGCATCTGCGCCCGGCGCCGGCGGGCAGCTACCCGGCCGGCGCCTCACCGCTGGGCGTACGCCAGCTGATCGGCGACGTGTGGGAGTGGACGTCGAGCGACTTCCTGCCGTACCCGGGGTTCACCGCGTTCCCGTACAAGGAGTACTCGGAGGTGTTCTTCGGGCCGGAGTACAAGGTGCTGCGGGGCGGTTCGTTCGCCGTGGACCCGGTGGCCTGCCGGGGCACGTTCCGCAACTGGGACTATCCGGTCCGGCGGCAGATCTTCTCCGGGTTCCGCACCGCGAGGGACGCCTGATGTGCCGTCACCTTGCCTTCCTGGGGCCGGCCGAGCGGCTCGGCCGGCTCCTCGTGGAGCCCGAGCACGGTCTGTACCGGCAGTCCTGGGCACCGCGCAGACAGCGGTACGGCACCGTCAACGCCGACGGGTTCGGGGTGGGCTGGTACGCGGAGGAGGACCCGGTGCCGGCCCGCTACCGCCGGGCCGGGCCGATCTGGGGCGACCCGGCCTTCGCGGACCTCGCGCGGGTGGTGCGCTCGCGGGCCGTGCTCGCCGCGGTCCGCAGCGCCACCGTGCCGGGCCCGGACGGGGAGGCGGCGGCCGCGCCGTTCACCGCGGACCGCTGGCTGTTCAGCCACAACGGGGCCGTGTCCGGATGGCCCCGGACGGCGGCCCCGCTCGTGCGGACCCTGCCCGCGGCGGACCTGCTGTCTCTTCAGGCGCAGTGCGACGCGGCTTTCGTGTGGGCGCTGGTGCTCCACCGGCTGCGCCGCGGCGACGACCCGGGCCGGGCGCTGGCCGACACGGTCCTGGAGATCGACGAGGCCGCCCCGGGCTCCCGGCTCAACCTGCTGCTCACCGACGGCGAGACGATCACGGCGACCACGTGGGGCGACACCCTCTGGTACCTCGCCTGGCCCGGCCGACTCCCCCGAGGCCCCGGCTCCGCCCGGCCGGAGGGGACCGGCATCGTCGTGGCCTCCGAACCGTACGACGACGACCCGCGCTGGCGTGAGGTACCCGACCTCACGCTGCTCGCGGCCGACCGCACCGAGGTCCTGCTGACGCCGCTCAAGGACCTGCGCACCGACCTGGCATCCGCACCGTCCGAGGAGCCCTGCACGTGAGCCCGTTCCGTGTGACCCGCACCCTTCCCGAGGACGCCACCGGCGCCGCGCTGCGCGCCGATGTGCTGCACGGCCTCACCCGCACACCCAAGACGCTGCCGCCGAAGTGGTTCTACGACGCTCACGGCAGCGACCTGTTCGACAAGATCACCGAGTTGCCGGAGTACTATCCCACCCGCGCCGAACGCGAGATCCTGGCCGTCCGCTCCGGCCGGATCGCAGCCGCCACCGGCGCGCGCACGCTGGTCGAACTGGGCTCCGGCTCGTCCGAGAAGACCCGGTACCTGCTGGACGCGCTGAGCGGGCTGCACACCTACGTGCCCGTCGACGTCAGCGACAGCGCGCTGACCCGGGCGGGGCAGGCGCTGGTCGCCGAGCGGCCGGGCCTGGAGGTCCACGCGCTCATCGCCGACTTCACCACCGCTCTCACCCTTCCCGGGACGCCCGGTCCGCGGCTGGTCGCCTTCCTGGGCGGCACGATCGGCAACCTGGTGCCCGCGGAGCGTGCGGCGTTCCTGGCGTCCGTACGGTCGCTGCTCGCGCCCGGGGACGCGCTGCTGCTCGGCACCGACCTGGTGAAGGACGAGTCGGTGCTGGTGGCGGCGTACGACGACGCGGCGGGGGTGACCGCCGAGTTCAACAAGAACGTGCTGACCGTCGTCAACCGTGAGCTGGGCGCCGACTTCGACGTCGACGCGTTCACTCATGTGGCCCTGTGGGACCCCGGGAACGAGTGGATCGAGATGCGGCTGCGGGCGCGCGCGGCGCAGACCGTGAAGATTCCCGCACTCGACCTGACGGTGGACTTCGCGGCGGGCGAGGAACTGCGCACCGAGGTGTCGACGAAGTTCCGCGAGAACGGCATCCGGCGTGAACTGGCCGCTGCCTCGCTGGAGTTGACCCACTGGTGGACCGACGCGGAGGGGAGGTTCGCGCTGTCGCTGAGCATGGCCCGCTGACGACGGCGCGCGGTCATCCGCCGGCGAGTATCCGGGTGATGCGGCGGGAGGCGCGGACCGCCTCGGCCGCCGGGTCCGCCCCCCTGCAGCACCTTGGTCATCCAGGTCTTGATCGGGTTGTCCGCCTCGACGTCCGCCCAGGCGGGCGAGGAGGGCGTCGCCCGGCCCTGTGCGGCGCCCGCCGCCATGGCCGCGACGCCCTCCTCGCCCGCGACCGCCCCGGCCAGGGTCGTCTTGTCGGGCACGCAGTCCATGGTGCGGGCCAGGTCGGTCTGCCAGGTGGTGCCGGTGAGCGCGGCGACGACGGCGATGGCGTCACGGCGGTCGTCCGTGTTCTCGGCGACCACGAGCTCGCAGCCGCCGGTGAACACGGCGCCGGGCCGGGCGGCCGTCTTGCCCGGCATGGGGAAGTACCCCAGGCGGTCACTGAGTCCGGGGTTCCGCCGCACGATCGCCTGCGCGAGCCCGGGCACGGCGACGATCTGGGCGGCCTGCCCCGGGCGAACACCCCGGCCTGCGGCGGGTGTTCCTCGTCGGCGTCCACGGGAGCGGCGCCCAGCGCCTGCAGCCGCTTGTAGAAGTCCATGCCGCGCAGCGCGGCCGGCGGCTGCAGCCTGCCCTCCCAGCCTCCTGCCGAGGACTGCCTGGCGAGGTCGCCGCCCTCGTCCCAGATGAATCCGGACAGGGTGTACCAGTCCTGGCCCGCCAGGTAGATGCCCTGCACTCCACGGGTGTTGAGCTTCGCCGTGTCCGCGAGCCACCGGGCGCGTGTCCTCGGCGGCCCGGTGATGCCGGCGCGGGCGAAGAGGTCCTTGCGGTAGATGACGACACGGTTGGCGGCGTACCAGGGGATGCCGTGCTGGTGCCCGGCGAAACCGCCCGGCTGGGCGAGCCCCGGCAGCCAGTCGCCCATCCCCCAGTCGCGCATCGACTCCAGGGTCAGGTCGAGCAGCCCGCCATCGTCCGCGTACTGCGCGACCTGGGTGCTGCCCACCTCGATGACGTCGGGGCCGCCGCCGTCGGTCCGCCGGAGCGCCGCCTGGATCTTCGCGCCTGTCCCGGTCCGCTCCTGGATGCGGATGTCGAGCCGGAGGTCTTTGTGGGTGCGTTCGAAGGCATGGGTGAACCGGTCGAGGAAGGCGGCGGAGGCACTGTCCTTCATCAGCCGCACCGTCACGGTCCGGCGCTGTTCGCTCCGGCCGCCGGGCAGGACCCCGCACGCGCTGAGGAGGAAGGCGGACACACATGCGAGGGCGAGGAGGCGACGTCTCACGGAGGGTCCTGTTCTGCCTTGCGGACAAGGGACGGGGGCCCGGCGTGAGGGGACGAGCGCAGTGCTCGTACGGGTGCTCCGGATTTTGGTATGGACCAATACGGAGGTCGAGGGGCGGTCCCATGTCTCGCGGTCCGCCGCCCCGTGCGGCACGGTGGAGTGAGGGGGCACACCTGCCGCGGAGAGGAGTCCCCGCATGACCGACCACACCTACCGGGTCACCGAGATCGTCGGCAGCTCACCGGAGGGCATCGACCAGGCGATCCGCAACGGCATCGACCGCGCCTCGCAGACCCTGCGCCACCTGGACTGGTTCGAGGTCAGCCAGGTCAGGGGGCGAATCGAGAACGGACGGATCGAGCACTACCAGGTGTGCCTGAAGGTGGGCTTCCGCCTGGAGGACTCCGACCAGTGAGAGCTGACGCGGCCTGTCAGGTGCGGCCTTCCCGCTCCTGCGCGTCCGCCGGCTCGGCGGACGGGGCCGCCCGGCGGGCGCGTACGACGGTGAAATCCGCCCGTTCGGCGTCCTGACAGACCAGTTCGTCGTCGACGAGGACACGGACCTCCCGGTCGCGGGCCAGCCGGCGCAGCACCTCCAGCTTGGTGACACGGGCGGGCCTGCGGTCGTGGTCCGGCCGCATGTACAGGCGCCCCCCGGGGCAGCCCGTGGGCGGCGGGCCAGTCGGGGGTGTCGCGCCGGCAGCGCGCGGGCCGCCCGGTCAGACAGACGACCTCGTGCTCCTCAGTGCTCTTCAGCGCCGGCGCGACCCCCTCGGCCAGTGGGGGATCCTGCGGCGCGGCGGCGGAGAACGCGTCCCGGTCCCGCGGTCGTATCTGCAGGAACCGCTGCCGGTGCGCGGTGTCGGCGAGGGTGTTGTCGAGATCGAAGACGGCGACCGGCCTGCTGCTGTTCGTCACACGGCCCACTGCGGGGAAGGGCCGTGGCGGCGGACCGCGGGGCGGGCGGCACCGGGTCAGGGCTTCACGGCGACCGCGCCGAACTGCGGCACGACGGCGGCGGAGCCGGAGCCGGCCCGCCATCGTGCACAGGAGACGAGGCCCGGCTCCAGTACCTCCAGGCCGTCGAGGAAGGACATGACCTCCGCCCGGGTACGGGCCGTGATGGGCGGGGTCGCCTTGTCGTTCCAGAACCGCATCGCCTCGACGTTGCCCTGCCCGCCGAGGTCGGCGTCCGTGGTGGGATGCGTCAGGGCGAGGCAGCTGCCCGAGGGGAGCGCCGACATCAGCACACGGACGATGTCCTGCGCCCGGGCGGTGTCGAGGACGAAGTTGAGGATGCCGAGCAGCATGACGGCGACGGGCCGACCGAGGTCGAGGGTGGCGGCCGCACCGCGGATGACGGCCTCCGGGTCGTGGACGTCCGCCTCGATGTAGTCGGTGGCTCCCCCGGGCGCGCTGGTCAGCAACGAGCGGGCGTGGACGAGCACCACGGGGTCGTTGTCGACGTAGACGATCCGGGAGCCGGGCGCGACGCGCTGGGCGATCTCATGGGTGTTGTCGAGCGTCGGCAGCCCGGTGCCGATGTCCAGGAACTGCCTCATCCCTCGCTCGGCGGCCAGGTGGCGCACCGCGCGCCCGAGGAACTCCCGGTCGGCGCGCGCCACATCGCGGATCACCGGGAACATCGCCGCGACATGGTCCCCGACCTGCTGGTCGACCTCGTAGTTGTCCCGCCCGCCGATCCAGTAGTTCCACACCCGCGCGTTGTGGGCCACCTCCGTGTTCAGCCGGACCGGCCCACTCGACGGACGATGGTGCTCACTCATGTGCCTCTCCCCTCCTCGCGACCCGTGCGGCGTCGGCGGCCGTGCGCTCCTCGCGGTGGCCCGTCGCCCCCGCCCGCCGCCATTCTGCCGTCGGATGATCACGACGTCCGGGGTTTCGGCGGAACGGGCGGCCGAGGGGCGGGAGGCGTCCGGTCCCCGAGCAGGTCTCCCCGCCGCCGTCTGGCCCGTGCCGGGACGGGTACGCGAAAGGGGTCGGAACTCTCTGGGGAGATGACTCGGATGCTCTTCGTCGGACTGCTCCTCCTCGTGGCCACCGGCGCCTTCGTCGCTCTGGCGATCGCCGGAAACCTGTCCGGTGGCCCCGACTACACCGTGGCGGTGCTCGATCACCCCATCGCGACCATGAACTCCCTCGCCGTCTTCAGCGCCGGGCTCGTCCTGGCGCTGCTGTTCGCGCTGGGCCTGGCCACGGTCGTGAACGCGGCGACACATCCCCGGCACGGCGGCCGCGGGCGGCACCGGGCGCGCCGGACCACCGCGGCCGACGAGACGGCGGGACCCGAAACCCGTCCTTGAGGGCCCCTGTCACCGCGGCGCGGCACGGTCACCCGGGCCCGGCGACGCCGAAGAGGCACGCCAGCCGCTCCAGCGGTGGACGGTGACCTCGATGACCGGGCCGTCCGGCGGGCCGTCCCGGTACTGGCGGTACTTCTCCGTCAGCAGGCCGACGGCGGCCTCGTACGCCGTCCGGTCCGGCTCCGCGGCGGCATCGGGCGGCACGGTCCGGGCGCCCCCGTCGGCCCGGACCCACCACAGCCGGCTCCAGTCCTCGCCGTAGGCGTCCGCGAGCAGGCACACGGCCGGCTGGACGGCGATGTTGTGCAGCCGCTTCAGCCGCCGGGAATCCTTGGGCTTGCGGTCGATGGCCATGACGATCCCGTGGTCGCCGCGGCCGGCGAACACGACCGGTACGAGATGGGGGCGCCCGGCGGAGTCCACCGTGGCCAGCCGTGCGACCCGGGCCTCGGCGAACCGCCGCCGTGCCTCGTCCTCTTCCATCCGCGGCACTGCCGCTCCTCCTCCCTGTGGGCTGCCGGTGGGCGATCCGGCTTCTCACACCGTCTCACCCCTGGTACGGCGCGGCCGCCGGGCGACTCGCCGTCGGCGGGGCCGGACCATCACGTCGCACCCTGGGCCGAGCCGTGGCCCCGCGCCCGGCGCCGGTCCGGCTGTCGCGGTGCCCGGGGCAGGGGCAGACTGGAAGGGCCGCCGGTTCCGCACCGGCGGGCCACCGGTCCTGGTGTTCGCCGCCACGGCGGGCCCGGCCGCCCAGCGGCCACCCGGCCTGCCGACCGGGCAAGGAGGCCGTCGTGGAATTCGACGTGATCGTGGAGATCCCCCAGGGATCGCGCAACAAGTACGAGATGGACCACGCACTGCACCGCCTGCGCCTGGACCGGATGCTGTTCACCTCCACCCGGTACCCGGCCGACTACGGTTACATCGAGCACACCCTCGGCCGTGACGGCGACCCGCTCGATGCCCTCGTCCTGGTCGGCGACCCCACGTTCCCCGGCTGTGTCATCGAGTGCCGGGCCATCGGGATGTTCGTCATGAGGGACGAGAAGGGCCCCGACGAGAAGATCCTCTGCGTCCCGGCGCACGACCCGCGGTACACGGGGTTCCAGGACATCGGCGACGTCCCGTCCTTCGACCGGCTGGAGATCACCCACTTCTTCGAGGTCTACAAGGACCTGGAGCCCGGCAAGTCCGTCGAGGGCTCCCACTGGGAGGGACGTGCCCGGGCGTACGCGGAGATCGACGCCTCCCGCAGGCGCGCGGGCGAGGGCTGAGGAAGGGGTCAGCGCTGCCAGTGGGCGAGATGGTGCAGGGCGGCGGCCGTCCCGGTGAATCCGTCGGCACCGAGCAGGGCGCGCAGCTCCGCGTTGAAGCGTTCGACCTCCGGCTGGGCCGAGCGCAGTGCGGCATGCCCCGCCTCGGCCAATCGCACGACCACCGCGCGGTGCTCACTCGGATGCGCCTGCCGGACGACCAGCCCGGCCGCGGTGAGCCGGGCGACGAGCCCGGTGACCGCCGATTCGCGCAGCCCGAGGGCCCGGGCGAGCCGCTGCTGGGTGATGCCCGGCTCGTCCTGGACGGCGTACAGGGCGCCGAGCTGCGCGGTGGTGATCCCAGCGGCGTCCAGCAGACGCCGGTCGGCGATGGTACGCACCTGGTGCGCCGCGCGCTGCAGCAGGAAGAAGAGGCGCTGGTCGGGGTCGGGCATGGTGGCGATGTTGACAGATGTCACCGCCGGACGCCATTGTCACTTCACTAGTGAAGTGAGGTGCTCGTGAGCGGCGTCCCCGACTTGGCGGCAGCCCGTGAGGTACTGAGGGCTCAGCCCTTCAGCACACTTCTGGGCGCCCGGCTGGTGGCCTTCGGCGAGGGCGCGGCCACGCTGGAACTGGACATCCGCGACGACCTGCGCCAGCAGTACGGCTTCGTCCACGGGGGCGTGCTCGCCTACGCCGCGGACAACGCGCTGACGTTCGCGGCCGGCGCCGCGGCCGGCCAGGGGCTGATCACCTCGGGCTTCACCATCGACTACCTGCGGCCGGCCAGGGGAGACGTCCTCCGCGCCCGCGCCCGGGTGGTCCGGGCCGGCCGTACCCGGATCGTCTGCCGCTGCGATGTGTCCACCGTGGACGGCGTCGGCGTGGAGACGCCGTGCGCGGTTGCCCAGGGCACGATCTCGGTGATCGATCCCGTGGGCGCGGCCGGACTCCGCGAGGCGTGATGGCCGGTGAACGGCGCGCACGGCCGGCGCCGACGTCGGCGCCTCAGGGTCGCGGAAGCACCGTGACGCGACGGAAGTTGCACTCCGAGCGGCCCGGACTCGCGGACGAAGGCCACGCCTGGTGGGCCTGCAGAGCCATGCTCACCAGGCTCATCAGCAGATCGATGTCGGTGTCGCAGTCGAGGCGCACGGTCACCCAGCACGAGCCGGGCACCACGCGGAAGGCCGTCGACTCCGCGAGGTTCGCGGAGAAGCGCCGGATGGCCCGGCTGGTGAGGTGGACGTCCGCCTCGTGGCCGGAGTGGAGGTGGACGATCTCGCTGAGCGCGGAGCGAAGTGCCCGCCCTGTACCGCAACCGGCCGGCGCCGCCGTGAGGTCGGGCCAGCCCTCGAGCCGCTCCAGGGCACGCTGAGCCAGAGTCATGGCCCCATCGTCGTGTTCTCACCGCACCGACACCAGCGGTTGAGGGATCCGTAACCGGGACGTGAGGTTGACGGCCGCGCCGGGGCGGCGCCGATGTGGTGCGAGCGTCGCGCCACCGGCCGTCGCCCCGAGGCGGTCCGCGGGTGATGCCCGCCCGGCGCTTCAGAAACCGAGGTCGCCGAGGCCGGGGTGGTCGTCGGGGCGGCGCCCGAGGGGCCAGTGGTAGGCCCGTTCCGACTCGCGGATGGGCAGGTCGTTGATGCTGGCGTGCCTGACCCGCATCAGTCCGTTCTCGTCGAACTCCCAGTTCTCGTTCCCGTACGAGCGGAACCAGGTGCCGGCGTCGTCATGCCACTCGTAGGCGAACCGGACCGCGATGCGGTCGCCGGCGAAGGCCCACGGTTCCTTGATGAGCCGGTAGTCGAGTTCGCGGCGCCACTTGCGGGTGAGGAAGGCGACGATCTCGTCGCGGCCGTGGATGAACTCCGCGCGGTTGCGCCAGCGGGAGTCCGCCGTGTAGGCGCGGGCGACCTTTTCCGGGTCACGGGAGTTCCAGCCGTCCTCCGCCAGCCGCACCTTCTCCACGGCGGTCTCCCGGGTGAAAGGCGGGAACGGGGGGCGCACTTCGTGCGTCATGTCGTCTCCATGGGGTCGGGACGCCGGGCGGCAGCGGCCGACCGACGGAGAGAACGACCGTTCTCTCCATGGGGGACCACGGTAGGAGAACGCTGGTTCTCACGCAAGGGCGCGGCCGTTTGCGCTCCCGGCCCGGCGCGCGACGACCGCTCCCGCGCTCACGCCAGGCGGATGGTCACCTCGTCCTCGACGGGTGGCCGCTGTTCCTGCCGCAGATTGCCGGTCGCCGCGAAACAGCGCAGCCGGATCGCCTCCGGGGCGACGTCCAGGCGCAGGAAGCTCTTGAAGAACGGCGGGCTGTAGGTGGCCGAACCCGGCGAGAAGAGCCGGGTGTAGATCTTCCGCACGGGCAGCCGGAACCGCGACGTACGGTCGGGGCGGCCGCCCGCTCCCAGCAGACCGGCCACGAGACGGGTGCGCCGGGTGATCCGGGCGGACGTGCCCGGGCTGCGGGTCGGGGGGATGCCCAGGCGCTCGGCGACCACGGCGGTCGCCTCCGCATCGGTCAGGGTGAAGAAGCGGCGCAGTCGCAGCCGGCGCCCGTAGAGCCTGCTGTAGAAGGCCAGGGAGTCGCCGCGCAGCGGATAGCAGCGGAAGTCCCGCTCCGTGACGTTCGCGACGGACACGCGCGGGATGGTGTGCGTGGCGTGCATGAACGCCCCGCCGCCGCCGGAGACCACGTACTGGATCGTGCGGCCGTCCACGTCCACCGGGTAGCGCTGGTAGTTGTGGATGTCACCGCCTATCGCCGCGACGAAGCGGTGGTCCGGGTCGCGGACTATGTCGTCGACCGTGCCGCCGCCGTCGATGGGACAGGGGTGGTGCTCGCCGTCCACGTACAGCGGTGAGCCGGTGATGAGGATCTTGGGGCGGGGTCCCCGGGCGGCCTCGCGCAGCCAGCGGCCCTGTTCGGCGTCGATGGTGCCGAGCAGCCCGGTGTCGATTCCTATGATGCGGACGGGTCCGGCGTCGATCGCCCAGTACGGGCCGGGCTGGAGTGCCCGCTGGGCGGGGGCGGAGCGCAACGTCCGTGCCTCGGAGAGGCGTTGCTCGTCCACACGGTGCGGCCTGTGCCACAGCAGCGCACGCAGCCAGGCACGGGTCGGCGGGCGTGGCGCGGGCTCCGGGGCGAGCGGCTCGGCGTCGCAGAAGACGCGCATGAACCCGTGCAGATCCTCGTACCAGTCGTGGTTGCCGGGTATGGCGTAGATGGGGGCCGGGTAGTCCCGGTACGGCCGGAAGAACTTCGTACCGTAGTCGGCCGCGTCCCCCACGGGGTAGATCACGTCGCTGGCCACGATGGCGAACCTCGTGTCCTGACCGGCCTTCAGGAAGCCGGGCACCACGGCGTACTGGGGGCCGTCGCCCTCGCCGGTGTCTCCGAGCACCATGAAGGAGAAGCGGTCCGGGTCGTCACGCCGGATCAGCTTGTCGGCGGGTGCCCCCTCGGCTTCGCACTGCCGCACCCAGCGGCCGCGGGTCCGTCCGGTGGGGTCCCCGAACCAGGAGGCCACCACGCCGTTGCGCGCCGCCCACAGGGTTCTCGGGTCGAGCCAGGAGAGCTTCTCGACCTGACGGGGCATCAATGCGCGGTAGCCACCGGGTTCCGCGGCGCCCCAGCCGGCGCCCTCGGCGGTGTCGCGCGAGGATTCGGATGACGATTCGGATGACGATTCGGACACCGGTGAACCGTAGCAATGACGGGGGCGTGGCCGGACGGGGATCCCACCGTCATCTCCCCTGGCGGTCCGGGGAGTTCACGGCAGGGCCGTATGCCGTGCCGGCGTCCCGGCGTGCCGTCCCGCCCGCAGTCCCACGGACCGCTCGGCGGCGCGGGCCAGGCAGCGCCGGTCGGTGCCGGAGTCCGGCGCGAGCACCGGCATGACCCTGACCTCCGCAACGAGCCGGCGTGCCGAGACGACCCGCCACAGGGACGTCAGCAGTGAGTCGCTGCCCACGAACGCGGGCGCGGTGCTCGCCGGGCCCGCGTCGCGCCGGTAGCGCAGGCGCACCGGCTGGACGGGCACGCCCGCGTCCAGCGCCGCCTGGAAGGCGGCCCGCCGGAAGTGGCCCTGCGCCCGTCCGCACCAGGTACTGCCCTCGGGGAAGACGACGACCGCCGACCCGGCGCGCAGGCCGTCCGCGATCCGGGCGACCGTGCCGGGCAGTGCGCGCAACCGGTCCCGGTCGATGAAGAGCGCGCCGCTGCGCGCGGTCAGCGCGCCGGCCACCGGCCACCGCCGGATCTCGGTCTTGGCGAGCATCCGGCCGGGACGGACTGCGGCGAGCAGCGGGACGTCCAGCCAGGAGATGTGGTTGGCGACCACCAGCAGACCGCCGCGCGGCGGCGCGGACCCGGCGATCCGTACCCGGACGCCCGCGGCGCGCACGACGGTCCGGCACCAGGCCCTGGTGATCCGCTCGCCCGGGGCGACGGGGAACCGCCGGACGGCCGGGAAGCACACGATCCCGGTGACGACCAGCGCCAGGACGGCATGGAGCCGGAGGACGGCGCGCGGGACGGCCGCGACCGACGCCGTGGCGTCCACGCAGGACTGCGGCGAGCACGGCGCGCCGGGCAGCCACGCGCTCGCCGGGGCGGCGGCCGGGTGGGCGGGGACGCGCCGCGGCGTGGACGGGGCCGGGTCGGCCGACAGCACGGCCGCGCTCGCGCCGGGGCCCGCGAGCACCGGCGTGCCCCGGCGCGGCCGCAGGGACGCACCGATCCGGGACATGGGCGTCGCACCGCTGCGAGGCGCGGTCATCACGCCGGGACGAGCGAGAGGAAGTGCCGCAGATAGCGCGGGTTCACCCGGCGCATCGACAGCAGGACATACAGGTCGGCCACGCCGAAGTCCGGGTCGTGGGCGGGCTCCCCGCAGACCCAGGCGCCCAGGCGGAGGTAGCCCCGCAGCAGCGGGGGCAGCTCGGTGCGCCCGGCCGGGGCTGCGACGCCGGGGTGCCAGGGCAGCAGCGGCCGTACGCGGTACTCGGCGGGAGCCAGGTGCCTGGCGCGCACCCGCTCCCACGCTCCCGCGGCGAGCGCCCCGCCGTCGGCGAGCGGCAGGGAGCAGCACCCGGCCAGCCACTCGTGGCCGCCCTGCACCATGTAGCGGGCTATGCCCGCCCAGATCAGTCCGATGACCGCGCCGTCGCGGTGGTCGGGGTGGACACAGGAGCGGCCGACCTCGACGAGCCCGGAGCGGATCCCGGTGAGCGGGCCGAGGTCGAACTCGCCCTCCGAGTAAAGCCGCCCGGCGACCGCGGCCCGCTCGGGCGGCAGCAGCCGGTAGGTGCCCACGACCTGGCCGCTCACCGTGTCGTGGACGAGCAGGTGGTCGCAGTACGCGTCGAAGGCGTCGACGTCGAGGCCCGGCTGCGAAGTGGGCAGGAGGGCGCCCATCTCCCCGGCGAAGACGTCGTGGCGCAGCCGCTGCGCGGCCCGGACGTCGTCCTCGTCACGGGCGAGGGTGACCGTGTAGCGGGTCGGTGCCGCGGTCGGTGGGGGGCTGGCGAGGGCGGAAACGCCGGTCATGGCTCTCTCCTGGTCACGGGCCGGTTCGGCGGGAGCGGCGGACCGGTGTCGTGCGTCCGCCGCCCCAGTTCTGCCGATGCCGGCTGACCTGTGCGTGACCGGCGCGGAGAGAGGGGGTGTGAGGTTGTTGAACGGCTGGGCGTGAGGGTGATGGCGAGCGTCACGCTGCTTGACCGGTCCGTTCGACCGGACCGCGGTCGCGACCGCCCCGACGCCCGCGCCGCGTCCGCACAAGCCCGGCCGGAGCCGCGGCCGGGATTCCCGCCGTCGGAAGCTGCAAAGCCGCCCCGTCCCGGCGGCGCCGCGTCTTCCGGCCGGGCCCTGCCGTCGCATTCCCGTCGTCCGCCCGAGGGGCGGGCCGCGCGGCGTCGTGGGGGCACAGCCCGCGCGAGCGCAGCCGAGCGTGGGGGAGCGTGCTCTAGGCGTGCCGGGCCCTGACCCTCGTACTGGATGTACTCGGGTCTGGACCCGGCGCGGCGAGTGGGGGTGCCCCCTGCTCGAAGAGCTTGGGACGGCGTGCAGGGCGCCGTGGGTGCTGTGCGGGACTTTCGAAACACCCCCTAGCGGCGGCCCGCCTTGCGGGTCGCGCGCAGCCACTCCTTGTTCATGGCGGTGATGGAGACCAGCGGGATGCCCTTCGGGCAGGCGGTGGCGCACTCGCCGGTGAGCGTGCAGCCGCCGAAGCCCTCCTCGTCCATCTGCGCCACCATGTCGAGCACTCGGGTCTCCCGCTCGGGCGCGCCCTGCGGCAGGACGTTGAGATGGTTGATCTTCGCCGAGGTGAACAGCATCGCCGCGCCGTTCGGGCAGGCGGCCACGCAGGCTCCGCAGCCGATGCACTCGGCGTGCTCGAACGCGAAGTCGGCGTCCGCCTTCGGTACGGGCGTGGCGTGGGCCTCGGGCGCGGCACCGGTCGGGGCGGTGATGTAGCCGCCGGCCTGGATGATGCGGTCGAAGGCCGAACGATCGACGACGAGGTCCTTGACGACCGGGAAGGCCGAGGCCCGCCACGGCTCGACGTCGATCGTGTCGCCGTCCTTGAAGGACCGCATGTGCAGCTGACAGGTGGTGGTGCGCTCGGGGCCGTGCGCGTCGCCGTTGATGACCAGCGAGCACGCGCCGCAGATGCCCTCGCGGCAGTCGTGGTCGAAGGCGACCGGGTCCTCGCCCTTGAGGATGAGTTCCTCGTTGAGGGTGTCCAGCATCTCCAGGAAGGACATGTCGGGTGAGACTCCGTCCACCTCGTACGTGGACATCGCACCGTCGGCGTCGGTGTTCTTCTGCCGCCAGACGCGCAGGGTGAGCTTCATGCGTAGCTCCGCTGAGTGGGGTGGACGTACTCGAAGACCAGGTCTTCCTTGTGCAGGACGGGGGCCGTGCCGGTGCCGGTGAACTCCCAGGCGGCCGCGTACGCGAACGCGTCGTCCTTGCGGGCCGCCTCGCCGTCCGGGGTCTGGGACTCCTCGCGGAAGTGGCCGCCGCAGGATTCGGCGCGGTGCAGCGCGTCGAGGCACATCAGCTCGGCCAGTTCCAGGTAGTCGACGATGCGGTTGGCCTTCTCCAGCGACTGGTTGAACTCCTCGCCGGTGCCGGGCACCTTGATACGCCGCCAGAACTCCTCGCGGATCTGCGGGATGCGCTCCAGGGCCTTGCGCAGTCCCGCGTCCGTCCGCGCCATGCCGCAGAACTCCCACATGAGTTCGCCGACCTCGCGGTGGAAGGAGTCGGGGGTGCGGTCGCCGTCGACGGAGAGCAAACGGGCGAGCCGGTCCTGCGTCTCGGTCAGCACCTCCTGGACGGCGGGGTGTTCGGCGGTGACCTCCTCCTGGCGCGGGTTGCGGGCCAGGTAGTCGTTGATCGTGGACGGGAGGACGAAGTAGCCGTCGGCGAGGCCCTGCATCAGCGCGGAGGCGCCGAGCCGGTTCGCCCCGTGGTCGGAGAAATTGGCCTCCCCGATCGCGAACAGGCCCGGGATCGTGGTCTGCAGGTCGTAGTCGACCCACAGGCCGCCCATCGTGTAGTGCACCGCGGGGTAGATCCGCATCGGCACCTCGTACGGGTTCTCCGCGGTGATCCGCTCGTACATGTCGAAGAGGTTGCCGTACTTCTCCTCGACCTTCCCCCGGCCCATCCGCTTGATGGCGTCGGCGAAGTCGAGGTAGACGCCCTGGCCGCCGGGGCCGACGCCGCGGCCCTCGTCGCAGACGTTCTTCGCGGCGCGGGAGGCGATGTCGCGGGGCACGAGGTTGCCGAAGGAGGGGTAGATGCGCTCCAGGTAGTAGTCGCGCTCTTCCTCGGGGATCTCGTTCGGCGGACGGGTGTCGCCCTTGGCCTTGGGCACCCAGATCCGGCCGTCGTTGCGCAGCGACTCGCTCATCAGGGTGAGCTTGGACTGGTGGTCGCCGGTGCGCGGGATGCAGGTCGGGTGGATCTGCGTGAAGCAGGGGTTGGCGAAGTAGGCGCCACGGCGGTGGGCCCGCCAGATCGCGGTGGCGTTGGAGTTCATGGCGTTCGTCGACAGGTAGAAGACGTTGCCGTAGCCGCCCGAGGCCAGCACGACCGCGTCCGCGAAGTGGGTGTCGATCCTGCCGGTGACCAGATCGCGGGCGACGATGCCGCGGGCCCGTCCGTCGATGACGATCAGGTCGAGCATCTCGGTACGCGGGTGCATCTCCACGTTGCCGGCCGCGATCTGCCGCGACAACGCCTGGTACGCGCCGAGCAGCAGCTGCTGGCCCGTCTGGCCCCGGGCGTAGAAGGTGCGCGAGACCTGCACCCCGCCGAAGGAGCGGGTGTCGAGGAGGCCGCCGTACTCGCGGGCGAAGGGGACGCCCTGCGCCACGCACTGGTCGATGATCTCGACGGAGATCTGGGCCAGTCGGTGCACGTTGGACTCGCGCGCCCGGAAGTCGCCGCCCTTGACGGTGTCGTAGAAGAGGCGGTGGATGGAGTCGCCGTCGTTGCGGTAGTTCTTGGCCGCGTTGATACCGCCCTGCGCGGCGATCGAGTGCGCCCGGCGCGGGGAGTCCTGGTAGCAGAACTGGACGACGTGGTAACCCTGTTCGGCGAGCGTGGCGCCCGCGGAGCCGCCGGCCAGGCCGGTGCCGACGACGATCACGGTGTGCTTGCGCCGGTTCGCCGGGTTGACCAGCTTGGCCTCGAAACGGCGCTTGTCCCAGCGCTCGTTGATCGGGCCGGACGGGGCCTTGGTGTCGGTGACCGGCGCGCCGGTCACGTAGTCCGTGTACTCAGAGGATGCGGTCATGTCAGCTCACCACTCCGGTCATGACGCCCACGGGTACGGCGATGAACCCGGCCGTGAGCAGCAGCGCAAGGACATTGGCAACGGTCTTCAGGGCTCGGTCGCGGGTGCGGCTGCCCACGCCGAGGGTCTGGGCCGCGCTCCACAGGCCGTGCCGGATGTGCAGGCCGAGGGCGAGCATCGCCACGATGTAGACGACGTTGCCGTACCACGTGGAGAACGTATCGACGACGTTCTGGTAAGGATGGCCCTCCTGGAAGCCGCCGGAGTGCACGGTGCCCGTGGTCAGGTCGAGGATGTGCCAGACGATGAAGAGGCCGAGGATGATCCCGCCCCAGCGCATGGTGCGGGTGGCGTAACTCGCCTGCGGACGCTTGTGCACGTACTTGCTGGGGCGCGCCTTGATGTCGCGGCGGCTGAGCTGGTACGCCGAGACCGCGTGCGCGACGACGGCGGCGACCAGGACGACGCGGATGAGCCAGAGCGTCCACTCGTAGTGCATGAACGGTTCGCCGACGGTACGCAGCCAGTGGGCGTAGTGGTTGAACTCGCCCGCCCCGAAGTAGATCTTCAGGTTCCCGATCATGTGGGCGAGCAGATACAGCAGCATGATCAGGCCGCTGACCGCCATCACTGTCTTCTTGCCGACGGTGCTGTCCCACACGGTGCGTGCCATCGACGGCCGTCGGTCCGTCCGCGTTGCCAGAGCCATGGGTCAGAACGCTAGGGCCGAAGGTCCCTATCGGTCCAAGACATGGTCCGGCTCGTTTCGATAGGAAGACCCTATGCTGATGGGGTGCAGTTCCAGCAGCTCCAGTACTTCGTGGCCGTCGCCGAGACCCGGCACTTCACCCGTGCCGCCGATCTCGTCCATGTCGCCCAGCCGTCGCTGTCGCAGCAGATCAAGTCGCTGGAGCGGGAGCTTGGGGCGGATCTGTTCCTGCGGGCGCGCGGCAACATCACGCTCACGGACGCGGGCGAGGCACTGCTGCCGCTCGCCCGCCGCATCCTCGCCGACGCGGACACCGCCCGGCACGAGGTGCAGGAGCTGGTACAGCTGCGCCGCGGCCGGGTGCGCCTGGGTGCCACGCCGAGCGTGTGCACGGGCCTGCTGCCAGAGGTGCTGCGCGCCTTCCACGACCGCTATCCCGGCATCCGGCTGCTGATCGAGGAGGGCGGCTCGCACGATCTGGTGCGGGAGCTGGCGCGCGGCGCCCTCGATCTCGCGCTGATCGTCCTCCCGCTGCCCACCCCCTCCCCCGCGCTGACCACCGTGGAGCTGCTGCGCGAGGACCTGGTGGTGGTGTCCTCCCCTGACGCGCCCCGGCCGGGGGGCGGACGGCGCACGGTCCGCGTCGCCGATCTGGAGGGCGAGCGCCTGGTGATGTTCCGCCACGGCTACGACCTGCGGGAACTGACCGTGGCCGCGTGCCGCGCCGAGGGTTTCGAGCCGGACTTCGCGGTGGAGGGGGGCGAGATGGACGCGGTGCTGGGTTTCGTGCGCGCCGGACTGGGCGTCGCCGTGGTCCCGCGCATGGTCGCGACCCGGTCGGGCCGCGGACTGCGCGTCACGCCCCTGGCCCGGCCCGGACTGCACCGCACCATCGCGCTCGCGCACCGCAGCGATGTGGCTCCGCCGCGGGCGGCCAGGGAGTTGCAGCGGATGCTGCTGGAGCGCTGAGCGCCTGCTTCCGCAGGGATTCGGTCGCGTCCCGCGAGGTGACACTCGGGAGGGCGGCAGCCGAACCGGGGGCCGGGTAGGAACGCAACAGAAAGCCGGCTGAGCTGTCAGAATTTTTGACGGACCGTGAGCTGTGCTGCCAGGGTGTGCGTGGTGAGCGATGACCCGACGATCGGTTTCCTGAAGTCGGATGTGGCGCGGTTCTGCGCCGGTCTGGATGAACTGCTCCGGCGATCCGGCTGCGGCTGCTGGGGCGACCGGGACGCCGTTGATCTTGGATCGATTCTCAGAACCCGTTCTCGCTCAAAGAGGTGAGCTGCCCCCTTCTGGGAAATGTTTGTGACAAGATCCAGGGGCATGACGGGCCCTCAAAGGCCTTCCCCGACCGACGCGGACGAAGTCGGGCGCCATCCCTGCCCCCGCTGTGCGGCCGAGCCCGGCTCTCCGTGCCGCTCGCGCGGCGGCGCGGTCGCAGGCACCTACCGCACAGGCCGCTTCACGAAGGTTGCTCGGCTTGTCAAGCCGCTACGGGTGCCGACCCCGGCCGACCGGAGCCCGGGGCAGTCGTGGCGGCCCGGCACCCCGCCCCCGGCGCCGATCGGCCGGACACCCCGAGCGCGGACATCCGCATCGGGTATGCGAGATGCTCGCACCGGAGCCAAGAGCTCCAGTCTCAGCTGGATGCCCTCGCCAAGCACGGCATCCCGAGGGACAAAATCTTCAGCGAGAAGATCAGCACCCGGGTGCGGGTGCGCCCGCAGTTCTGCGGGTGCGCCCGCGGTTCGAGGCTGCGCTCACGGCCGCCCGGGAGATCAAGGCCCATGCCCCGCACTGCCGGGTCATCGTGCACGCTCTGCCGGGCCGAGCGACGAGCGGGGGCCGTCGCCCGGCCCGGTCGCGTGTACGAGACGAAACGGCTGGGACGCGATGCCGCCGAGCTCACAGCCCTTGCGGACCACCTCACCGCGCACGGCCTGGTGCTGGAGATGCTCGCGGGCCCCCTCCAGGGGTTGTACGACCCCAGCGGCGCAGGGAGGCTGTTGTTCGCGTTCTTTGCGGCGATGACGGAGACCGAGCGGGAGAACATCCGGGAGTCGACGCTGGAAGGACTCGGCACCGCGGCTCGCAGGGGCAAGCAGGGCGGCCGGCCCGCGGTCATCACCGACGACATGCTGCACACCGTGCTCCGGCGCCGGGCGAACGGCGAGTCCGTCGAGCAGATCCGGTCCGACCTGATCATCCTTACCGGCAAGCGCAAAGGCCAGAACCCTTCCCTGGCCAGCATCTACCGGCGCTCGCCGAGCACGAGAAGGCCCAGGCATACCCCGAAGCCGTCGAAGCGGCCCGCGCCGACTTCGCCGCTCTGCAGAACGCCGAGCGGCCGGGCGACGGCATCCCCAGCCCCGTTACCTTTTCCGTGGCCCCGCAATGGGGCGCCTGGCCCCCGGGCCCGGTA
>NZ_JBHUDX010000109.1:0-18000 GCF_042678285.1 Streptomyces caeni | reverse complement strand
CCTCCGGATCAAGCAGATCCAGTATCAGCGTGTCCACCACTCAGGGGGAGGCCCCGTCGGATCACTGGAATCCGGCCCGCGCTGGTTGGCTTCAAGGTGTCTGTAGGCGTTTTCGAACGCGCACAACATGGCGTAGTCAAGGTCGAGCGGCTCGGAGTAGAAGACGGCGAATGCGCGCAGGTGTTTCAGGATCGGCTTGATGTGCTTGAGACGGAGGCCGTCGTGGATGTCGTCGACCTCGTCGTAGTCGGTGAGACCTTCCAGTGGGTCGAACCCGTTGTCCATGAGGCGGTTGCAGGCATCACGTAGCAGGGCCGGGCCCGCGCCGACTTTGCCATAGTCGAGGTCCAGCAGGGTGGCATGGGGGATGTCCAGGTCATTGAGCAGCCTCCACATGTGGTTGGTGTGTCGGCCATCGAGCGGCACCATCGCGATGAACGATGGGTCCAGTTGGACACCGTGAGCCTGGGCGATCCGGGGGATGACGAGTTGCTCGGTGTCGCCTTCGCCGAGCACCACGAACTTGGCGAAGTACAGCTCCGGGTGGGCGCGCACTGCTTCGCGTACGTACTTTCCCGCCTCGGTGGTGTCGCCGGGGAGGGTAATCTCGCGGACCGATGTGGTCGCGGTGGCTGGCTCCGTGCGGAAGTATCGGACGTCTTCGGGCCGGATACGGGGCATGACGCTGGCGGAGTGGCTGGAGAGGATCGTCTGTGTCGCCGTGGTGCCGCTCAGGTCTTGCAACTGACTGACGATCCGGGACAGGTAGAACGGCGAAAGGCTGTTCTCGGGTTCCTCGACCGCGATCAGGGTCAGGTGCGGCAGGTGAGCGGCTTGCAGTGTGAAGTCATCGATGTGCTGGCCGGCACAGACTGCGGACTCGACGTCGATAGCTGCCGCCACTAGGGCGAGGTGCAGAAGCGACCGCTGCCCGTCGCTCAGCATGCGGGCTGGCCTGGGCCGACTGTTGTGGTCGGGCTCGAAGACGAGTTCGGAATCGCGGACCAGCTGGTTGAAGTCGCCGTCGAGGAGTCGCAGCTTCGGATCCGCGTGCATCCCCGCGTCGTGCAGCTCCTGCCACCGGGCCGTCAGCGCGCCTTCGACCGCCTGGACCACGGGCTCTTCAGTGAACTTCTCGGCGACTTCAGCCGCGTGGCCAATGACGAGGTCACGCAGGCCAGTTGACCACTGCGCAGCGCGCCACAGCCGGCTGCGGAGGAAGGCCGTCACCTGACGCACGCCGTCACGGGACGCCGGGATGTAGATCATCTGGATACGACTGCGCTCCGCAGCAGTCAGCTGCACGTAGTCGTCCTCGTCGTACTCCTCGGCAAGGGTGTTGACGATCACGCGTGACTCGGTGATCGCCCCCTCCACCGTGCCGTCATCGACCCATTCGGCCCGGAGCGCCACCCGGACCTTCAGGTCGCCGTCCTCCGTGGCGGCCATGCGACGGAAGAACTCCGGTACCGCTCGGGATGCGCTGGCCTGTTGCTGGCGTTCCGCATTCACCGCGGCATCACCATCGTCGTCTTCTCCGACTTCGTCGTTCTCCCCGCTGCCGTCGAGTTCGGGGAAGGCGAGCACTGCTTCGATCGTGAGCTCGCGGCTGGCGGGCAGGTCGGTCTCGCTGACGGGCACGTGAAAGTCGTCTACACGTACGGACCGCTCCTGCCCGGATATCCCGAACAACCGCAGTAGCGCCTCGCAGGCCGCGGTTTTGCCCGAACCATTGGCGCCTATGAAGGCAGTCATGCCCCGGTCCAGGCGGAGGGAAGTGCGCCCCGGCCCAAAGCACTTGAAGTTCTCCAGCACGAGCTTCTCGATGAACATTCGTCACTTTCCGGAACAACGACGTCATGAACGGCGACTGCGCACATGACGGTATCGAAACTGTGTGATCTCGGTGCCATATCGATCAAAGTCGGCGCCGGTCCTGGCTGAGGCGACACCAGGAATCGCAGCTGACGAGAGCCGTGCTAGAGGTGCGGCTGCCCTACCCCGTACCGGATCCTGATCTCGCGTCGACTCGCTCCGTAGAGCGAACAGGCTTAGGCGTCATCTCATGTGGTGGGGACCGATTTCGGGGTTCGTTCAGCTACTCCGCGACGCTCGCGATGAGCGTGTGGATCTCGGCACTGAGGTTGCGCATGTCCTCCCCTGCCGCGTGCATCGTGGTGGTCTCGAACTGCCATTCCTCGGAGGGTGCCCGGTCGCGAATTCCCCACGTCAATCGGACGTGGCCACCAGGGTGGTGTTCCGCTGAGAGGGTCAGGTCGTAGCAGAGGGAGTGCCAGGTGCGCACTCCTTCCCAGCCCCGGAAGGCTTCGGCAAGTGAGGCGAGGAAGGTGTCGAGACCGTCACCGTCCCAGGTCTCCACCGAGGTCTCGACACTGCCCCAGGATCCGCGGGCCCTGGCGAGGAAGTCCAGTGTTGGTTCGTCCTCGTACCGCCGGGTCGGCTCCGAGAGCAGTAGGCGTGCAGGCCCGGAGTCTCCCACCTGGACCATAGGGCGGCCGGACTCGTCGTAGTCGATCACGCGGGTTAGGTTAGAAGACTGGGCTGGGCAGCCGTCGCCCTCTCGGACGGGCCGGCATCGGACGTAGCCGCTTTGAGGCATGATCGCCAGCTATGGCTGTGGATCTTGATCGGGATCTCGTTCCGGACGGGCTGTGGGAGATCGCGGCGCCGCTGATACCGCCGTTCAAGCCACGTCGGCAGGGCGGTGGAACGGCTCCGGTGGCGGACCGGAAAGTGTTCTGCGCGATCGTGTACGCGCTGACCACGTCGTGTGCTTGGCGTCGCTTGCCGCCCTGCTTCGGCGTGAGCCCGGCCACTGCGCACCGCCGGTTTGCTGCCTGGACAAGGGCCGGCTTTTGGCGGCGCCTCCATAACGAAGTCCTCAACCGGTTGGGTGCCGTGGGGGCGATCGACTGGTCCGCTGCTCTGGTCGACTCTGCCTCGGTCCGGGCGAAAAGGGGGGCCAGCTCGTAGGGCCGAATCCGGTCGACCGGGGCAAACCCGGCGCCAAGCTCCACATACTGACTGACGCCCAGGGCCTGCCGCTGGTCACCGCAGTCTCTGCTGCGAACACCCACGACAGCCTTGCTCTCAAGCCTCTGGTCGCGGCTCTCCCCGCCGTGCGCTCGCGGCGCGGACCCCGACGCCGCAGACCCGCCAAACTCCGCGCAGACAAAGGGTACGACTACCCGGAGATCCGTCGCTGGTTGCGGAACCGGAACATCACACCCAAGATCGCGCGACGTGGCATCGAGTCGAGCGAACGCCTGGGCCGTTACCGCTGGAAGGTCGAACGCAGCATGTCCTGGCTGTTCAACTACCGGCGCCTGACAATCCGCTATGAACGCAAGAGCCGGTACTTCGCTGCCTTCCTCAGCCTTGCCGCCACCCTGATCTGCTACAAGCGGCTCGTCAAACTCGCCACGTGAGATGACGCCTTAGCAGCCGGTCTCGGATTCGTGGCCAAACGGCCATTGAATGGCCAGCTGACGTGAGATTCGGCCACAGGATCTGAGATCCCACAGGTGTAGTTCTCAATCTCGATGTCATATACCGGCGCTGTGACCTGGGCGTTCTAGCGCTGTCTCAAGCCGCGTCATGCGGCAGAAGTCTCAGATGGTTGGCGTTTCCTCGGCTCGGACCTGTTCTTCGCGCTCAGGGTGTCTCATAGGGCATGGGCCCTCTGGCCGGTGTCGTCGACTTGTTCGGGGGAAGGAGGAACCACCGTTCTGATGGCTCCTCCAGCTCCCAGGTCGCTACAGATACAACCGGCTATTGCCGGGGATGGGTCCATCCCGCAGCACGGATCTTGTTATCGGGAGGCGTCAGCGCTGCCCGCATCCACTCCTCCGCTCGCGCGACCGGCTGTGGCTCACGACGGACGGCGACCGTTAGGGCCCATCGCCAATTGGCAGCATCGGTTGGGCGCGTCCGGCGGTGCCCACGAAGACGGGCCGTCAGCGACTGGGTCGTACGGCCGCAGTATCGGGGCCGGTAGGCCGCGTCGAGCATGAGATACAGGGTGGGGCCGAGTGGCAGCCCTGCTGTGGGATCCGCAGGGCCGACCGGCCAGGCGACGACTGGGTCCGCTGTGGCGCTCGGGTCCACGAGGGCCTTCTGAATTGGGGTGGCTGCCAGGACAAGGCGCCAGCGCTGGACAATTGATTGGTCCGCGGTGAGCGTGTGCGGAGGCATCGTCACACCTCGCGCCGGTCTGCATCGCGAAGCCGTGTCGGCTCGGTCCCGGCCGGTGGACGCACGTCGAGCAGTGCTTCCTCAAGGTCGCGCAGGTTTTGGTGGACTTGCTTCCAATCCGCCCGGCCACCCATTGGATGCTCCGTCAGCGGGGAGGGAAAGTCCGCGGCTTCTGCCGTAAGGCGGTCTACCACAGCACGGGCCTCGCCGATGGTGTGGAGGAGGTTGATGCGGCTCTGTTCGTTCCGCTCCTCCCGCGTGATCTTCTGCTCTGCCTCCCGCTTCATCTGTTCCTGGCGGCGCTTCTTCTGCTCGTCGGCAGCACGTTCGGGGTTGGCCTGCGTGAACAGGTGCTTCTCAAGGAGGATCTCGTGGGTGGCGCCGTCCGGGATCGGCTCGCCGACCTCATCGACGTGGGCGTAGGTGTAGTGGGCCTGAACGGATTTGCCTTCGCCGGTGCCGCCAGCCTTGTTGGGGTCGAAGGTCTCCACCACGGTCTTGGCCTGCCAGCGGCCCCGGACCGTTGATGTCCACGGGGCGAGGACAACGGGCGGGGTCGCCCGATACGGCACACGGCCATCATCGACCTTGCTGCCGGTGTCGCGTGTCAGCACGGCGTCTGCCATCAAGGCGGTGCCAGAGAGCACAGTGAGGGTGTGCTGCGCGTTGGCGTCGCCGTCGTCGGCGAGCTTGCGCAGCGTCTCGGCGCTGGCTGGCGTGGGTTCCCACTCGCCGAAGACGCCCGGGTACAGGACGCCCCCATTACGCCAGGCGCGGCGGGCCACGTCGGTGGTGGCCGGCTTAGCAGCCCGCCAGGGCATGTCGATGAGCACACCGAGGAACCCGGCGTAGCGGTCGTCGCGAACCTGCCCGAAGCCCCGGTCGCTGCGAATGAAGCGCTTGGCTTCGTCGAAGATCCTGTACCGCGTCAGGGTGTGGACGATCAGCACGGCCCGCCATAGCGGGTGGATGCGGCCGTTGGGGCCGTGCATTGGGTCGCTGTCCCAACCGGGCACGAGCGAGGTGATCTCCTCCGCCGTCAGTTCCTCGTCGGCGACCAGCGCTGCAAACGCCGGGCTGACCATCTGCCGGTGCAGGAGATGGTTGACCATCCGACGGGCAGTCATGGCGTCCTGGGCTGCGTCGCTCCAGCGGTTGATGCTGATATGCCGGGAACTCTGTGCCGTGGCGACGGCAGCCGCAAGCACGTCGTCGGCGTCATCTTCGTTAAGGACGGCGCCCACGATCAGGCGGACCGGCACGGCGCGGGTCTGGAGCTGACGCAGGGTGGCCATGGTCATGCCGTCGCGCGCCAAAGCGGCGTTGTGGCGCTCGGCATCGCGGTTGTATGCGCGGCGGCGCGCGGTTCGGGATGCGGCGAAGTTGTTGCCGATGGTGCTGACGATGGTGCGGGTTTGCTCAGCGGGGGTCGTCGCCTCCGGGTTGTAGTGGCGTGCTGCGGCGGCGCTGACGTAGCGCGAGGTTCCGTCGATAAGCGCTGCGGTCATCGTCGGCGGGCTGTTGTCGGCGTAGTGGGCCTCGGTGAGTACCGCCTCGACCGGGGTCATCACACCGTTGCTGAGGACGGAGTCACTGTAGTCGGCCCCCTCCTGAAGCAGCGTCTCCCGTGCTACGGCCTCGACGACTTTGCGTGCATGGGCGGGGCTGTCGTACTCGATCTTGAGCTGCGCCAGCAGCTCACCGGATGCGTTCCGGACACCAGTGGGAGCTGGCGCCGGAGGGGCCTTGACCTGACCGGACAACCGCGGGTTACCGAGAACTGTGGAGAGGCTCTCTGCATCAAACAGGCCCTCAAGGACCAGGAGTTGCGTGGCTCCCGCGTAGAAGGAGTTAAGGCCGTCGACCTTGTCCTTGTGCGTGGCCAAGATGGTCAGGCGCGGGATGTCGAGGAAACCGCCGACCGCCACCTCGATCGCCTCGTCCGTGAGGTTGATCCGCGGATTATTCCGCATAGCCCGGCGGAGCTGGCCCAGTTCCTTGGCCTCCGCAACCGGAAGCGGGCCGGGGACGCGATCGATCTGGACGAGATCACCGTTCTCGTCTGTCAGCTGTACAGATGTGGAGCTCACTGATGAGACCTCGCTCGTCAGGTGCCCCGCCGCCGTGTGCGCGGGACGCGGAGACCGCACGTGACATTCCGGGGACAACGAGGCCATTGAGAGACGAGGCCGGATTCCAACCGGCTGTCTCAGGACCCCCTGCAGATCTGCTGCCAGCACACCAACCTGTCGCGGTGTGCCCCGCCCGTTCCTGATCACGCAACTTGCTCACGACGGAGCGTAGTCGAACCGACGGCAGGCGAGGGTGAGTTGACGAAAGTTCCACGTGCAACTCTGTGACAGCTGCGGGTACGCGGTCCAGCGAGGCCCTGGCTGGCCGACTGTGGCCCGGCAACACCGGGACGACCGCCGTGCCCAACCAGCAGCGCGCTCGGATCCATGTGTTCTTCGCGCCGAGTGTGCCGCATGTGACATCCGGCGGGAAGCGACCGATGCCTGCGACGTCTCACCGCGACCTGCAAGTCTCAGGTCCGTGTCGGATCCGACTTCGAGCCGACACCAGTTGTGAGATTCCGACGTGAAACGTGAGATCCCACAACAGGGGTGGGCCGCCGTAGTTCGCCGGGGGCAGACAGGAAAGATCGCGGAAAGACTGGCCAGCACGGGCGAGAGCATGTCAACGTGGACGACCTTGTAAGAAACCCCAGGTCAGAGAGGTGATTGCCTGTGACCGTGGCTCCCGCCGGCCCCGGTTTCTCCACCACCGTCGAAGCCCTGCGACGGCGCGAGTGGCAGCTGGGTTCTGGCCAGCCCACGCTCGTCATGGACCAGTTCTCCGCGGAGGACTTCAACCTCATCGTGGACGACCGTGCGGACGTACACGTCAGCTCCAAGGACGGCCGGTTCTACCTCGGCTGGTTCCCGCTCGGTCGTCCCGGCACCGACGGCGAGGGATGGAAGATCGCCGTCACCGGCACGGCCAACGTACGCGGCTACCAGCTGTCGTTCGACACCGAGACGCCGGCCGACATCGTCGCTGCCGCCGTGGCGCGCGTGCTGGAAACCTCACGTCGCGTATGACAGTGCCCCACGCGTAGTCCTCGCTGGGAGGGTGGCCGGCTGACTGCCAGGCCGCCGGCTGATTCCACCGCTCACCGTTTTCCTCACCCAAGGAGGCCGTTCATGACGTCCACGGAGATGACCGTCGGCGATCTCATCGACCTGCTGTCTGGTTGCGACCGCAGTGCTCCCGTCCGCCAGGCCATGAACCCGTTCTTTCCGATGGCACACCGCTTGGCGCAAGTCGTGCAGTCCGTGGACGAGACCGGCCAAACCGTCGTCTACCTCGCCGAAGGCCGAGACGAGGGCTCACAGCTCGGCCATCTGCCGCCCGAGGTCGCCGTCGCTCTGACCTGGCAGGGCGACACGCAGGCACCGCCGCGCCGCCCCCGCCGCCGTGCCGGCGGCAACTAGACCCGCACCGAGCCCTTTGGAGGCGCCCCTGTACCCCGAATTCCCGCCCAACCCGTCCACTCCACGCGGCGGCCAGCTCGCGTTCTGGGTCGGCCCCCGGCACCTGGCCGGTGACGATGGGCGCCTCTACGACACCGTCGCCGACACGCTCGCCGGCCTGGGCTGGACGAGCCTGACGATCGTCCGTGGACGGCACGAGCCGGACGAAGCACCCGAGGACCGCCAGGTCCTGCGCAGCACCGTCCTGCACATCAGCCCCGACGCGCGCTGCTGGGCGCAGTGGAGCCTGGCGGACGAGCCGTTCCACCTGGGCGACTTGCCGATCGCCTGGCAGATCTCCGCCCGTGCGGACACGAACAACCCGCTCGCCCAGTGGTCGGCCTACTTCACCCCCGACGTCCCCGGCGAGGCCGTGACCGACTTCCTCGTCGCGCTCGACGCCCGCGACCAGCCCGCCCTGCCGCTCGCCGGCCCCGAGCTGGTCCTCGACACCGTCGCCGCACACGGCTGGCTCCGCGACATCGACCAGCCCCAGGCGGCAGCGACGGACCCGACGTTCACCTCGCACATCAGCCTTGGCGAGGTGCCGCCGCTCATCCAGGACGCCGACCCGCGCACCCTGGTCGCCGAGGCCGACGCTGCGGGACCGGCCGGATGGCAGGCATGGGCCGAGCCCGCGCTGGGCACGCAGTGCCTGTGGGCGGCGTCCTTCGCAGCCAGCGTCCCGCACGACCTGGTCGCCGCGTTCGCCGCCTCGCTCAGCTCGACCGCACCGGTCCTGCGCCGGGTGCTGTCGGCGAGCACGCGGGACCGGCTCCTGCGCGCCCCGGCTGGCTGAACGCCGGGGTCCGTCCTTCATTCGACGCATGAAGCCCGGCCTCCCCGATTTCGGGAAGGGCGGGCTTCATGCTGCTGTGTTTGCCGGTGCGCTGAGGGGTCCGGACCGTGACGGCAGTATGTGACGACAGCGGCGACAGAGCCCGTAATCCCCACCAGCAGTGCCATCTTGCCTGCCCAGACGATGCGTTCCACGATCTCGCCCCGATTGTCAGACCGGAGTGCCATCGTTCGTCCAGGTTCACCCTTACGACGACCACCTCATGGTCAACCCGCACATCTGGGGCCAGCCGGCCAGCGCCAACCCGCTACTCCAGCTCCGCAACATAGACGGCGGGGAGTGGTTCCAGCGGTACGGCGACAGCTTCGAGGCCGTGTGGGCATCCGCGCGCCCCTGGGCGCCCGACAGACAGGAGTAGCACTGCCGTGGGCAGGACCGAGTACTACCACGACCCCAAGGCCCCCAAGGCCAACACCCTTATCCCCGCCAGCAACCTGCTCGTGGTCAACGACGAAGGCGCCATCCTTCTCCAGCGACGCCGCGACACCGGCCAGTGGGCCCTGCCCGGAGGAGCCCAGGACATCGGCGAGAGCCCGGCGCAGTGCGCCGTCCGCGAGTGCGAGGAGGAGACCGGCATCGTCGCGGAGGTCACCGGCTTCCTCGGCGTCTACTCCAACCCGGAGCACATCATCGAGTACACCGACGGCGAGATCCGGCAGCAGTACGAGGCCGTGTACATCGGCCGCCCCGTAGGGGGCAAGCCAACCGTCAATGAGGAGGCTGACGGCGTGCGCTGGGTTCACCCGGACGACCTGGACAAACTCGACATCCACCCGAGCATGCACGAGCAGATCGGCCACTACCTGACCGGGGCTTACCCCTACCTCGGCTGACCGCTCGGACTTACAGCTCCACGCCGGCCTCGACCGCAGCCGCCCGCACCCGATCCACACTCGCGTGGATGTGCGGGGCGGCCCGGCGGATGAAACGCCCGACCACGCTGTCCTCGCCGTAGCGGCCCAAGATCTCCTGCAGCCGCTCATGGGGCGTCGTCCGTCGGCCGTCCGGCGTCGTGGTCATGTCGCAGTAGACCAGCGCGTCCACGAGGAACGGATCATCCAGGAGGGGGAACTCGTCGGCCAGCTCAGTCCGGAGGTCACGCTCCTCGGCTTCGAGCAGCGCATACGAGTGGTTCGCGACCAGGCGGACAACCCGTCCCTCCGCCCCGTGCACGTCACGGAGGTACCGTGCTCCGTCCAGCGGATGGAATCCGGTAGAGGCGAGCGGGGGCGCGTAGCCGATGTCATGCAGCACCGCAGCGGCTTCCAGCACCTCGGCGCTGTTACCGGCCAGCGGCGCCAGCGTCTGGGCGCAAGCGGCAACCCCCTGCGAGTGTGCCCACCTGCGCGGGAGGCTGCTACTCAACAGCTCACCAGCCAGTTCGTACGCCCAGTCAACCTTGGTCGCTGCCACCTGGGGAGGATATGGCAGCAACGGCGAGGACGTCTTGGACATCCTGGCCGTGCGCAAAGGGGAAGCCTGTACGCTGCGGGAGCCGCCGAAGCGTTTCTCGATTGCGGACCCGATCGCGGCGTACGTATCCTTCCGGGCAACGCGTTGACGGAGACGAGTAGCCAGGGATCACGCGAGCCGAGAGAGCTGCTGGCAGCTGGGAAGGCAGCCTCGCGCCCCAGGGCGAATCCCCTCCCGAGTGCGGGGAGGAACGGCCTCAGGGAAGGTCCAATGCCCCGCCGGTTGACCCCCGTGACCGGGTCGTGATGAGGCCACCATCTGCTGGTGGCGAAGGCGCGGTGGCACCGCGAGTTGCCCCTTCTCGCCCGCGCTCCCAAGGGATCACGTCATGATGACTGATCGAACGGAGCACGGCAGGATGATCGATGTCACCCTGATTCGCCAGAACCCAGTCCATGTCCGGCAGGCACTCGCCAAGCGGGCGGTCCACGTCGACCTCGACGAGTTTCTTCGACTGGACGACGACTACCGACAGGTGCGGGCTGAGATGGAACGCCTCCGTGGGGAGCGCAAAAGGATCTCGGGCGAGATCGCGAAACGGCAGCGGGTTGGCGAGGGCGTGGCAAGTCTGCACGGCGAAGCATCGGCCGTGGGCGAGCAGCTGACCGCCGTCGAGGCGCGGCTCATCGAACTGGAGCAGGCGCGTCGGGCCTTCCTTGATCCGCTGCCGAACCTACCCGACGCGGACGTGCTGGCCGGGGGCAAGGAGAACAACGAGGTCATTCGTGAAGCCGGCCAGCGTCCGGAGTTCGGTTTCACGCCCAGGGACCATGTGGAGCTCGCTCGAACTCTGGGCTTGGTCGACTATGAGCGGGGCACGAAGCTCGGCGGCAGCGGCTTCTGGATCTACCGGGGTGACGGCGCGCTCCTGGAGTGGGCGCTGCTGAACCACTTCCTGGAGGCCCATGTGCGGGACGGCTATGAGTTCGTGTTGCCACCGCACATCCTGACCTTCGCGGCCGGGTACACGGCGGGCCAGTTCCCCAAGTTTGCGGACGAGGTCTTCGCCTTGGAGCAGGGGGAGCACGGTCCGGAGCGGTTCCTGCTACCGACCGCGGAGACAGCGTTGGTCAATCTGCACCGGGACGAGACGCTGCCCGAATCGGACCTGCCTCGGAAGTACGTCGCGTACACGCCGTGCTACCGCAAGGAGGCTGGCGGCTATCGCACGGCTGAGCGGGGGACCCTGCGCGGTCACCAGTTCAACAAGGTCGAGCTGTTCCAGTTCACCCGCCCTGACGCCTCGGACGCCGCACACGAGGAGCTTCTCGGCAGAGCGGAGGACTTGGTAAAGGTACTGGGCCTGCACTATCGGATCACGCGACTCGCGGCCGGCGACACCAGCGCAGCGATGGCCAAGACGTACGACGTCGAGGTGTGGCTGCCGAGCATCGAGGCGTACGTCGAGGTCAGCTCGGTGTCGAATGCCCGCGATTACCAGGCGAGGCGTGGCAACATCCGCTGCCGGCCCCAACAGGGGAAGTCGACGTTCGTCCACACGCTGAACGGCTCAGGTCTGGCTACGAGCAGGCTTGTGCCCGCGCTGCTGGAGCAGCACCAGCGGGCCGACGGCACGGTGGAGGTACCCGACGTGTTGCACAAGTGGATCCCGAGCGGCGTCCTGACAGCACCGCCCTCGGCCTGAGCTGAGCGGGCTGTCTGTCGAACACTGAACGGGTGGGCCCCAGGTCAGAGTGACCAACCACGCCGGTTGGCCAGCCATCGCAGTGTGACCTCTCCGCACCACGTCTGGTGCTGGCGAAGATGCGGTGACCAGTCTGCTGCGGGCTGTCCGCCGGAGGTGAGGAAGAAGCCGGAGAGAGCGGCGAGAGCCGCATCGAGTTGTTCGTCGGCGACTCCGCGGGCGGTGGGGTGCTGGGTGAACAGGGCGGTGGCGTCGTGTCCGTCGGCGTAGGCGGTGGCCAGGAGCAGGACGAGGTCGAACCAGCTTGCACCCAGGCAGGGCCAGTTCCAGTCGCAGATCCACGCGGCGCCGTACGCATCGATCAGCACGTTGTCCTGTCGTAGGTCGTGGTGGAGGACGGCATTGCCTGCGACGGCCTTCCGCCATCCGCTTTCCAGGCTGGCCAGCACGTCCAGTAGGTCGAGTGGTACCCAGGAAGGCAGGGCGTTCGTGGGCGTGGCGCCTCGGGCGAGGTTGCGCCAGTCGGCGAAGTCACCGCCGTCACCCACCGGCTTGAGGCCCACATGCTGGAGTGCTGTGGGTGGGGTGGAGAGTGCCTCTGCTGTGATCCTGTACGCGTCGAGAGTGGCCGTTAGCTCATCAGGCTTCCACGGTGTGGTGGGCATGCGGCCACCGGGGACAGCGTCGATGCCGAGAACGACCCATCCGTCGTGCTCCTCAATCCACTGCAGGCGTGGGGCCGGAATCTCTGCCGGGAGCGCCTGGTTGATCAACGCTTCCCTGCGGTAGGAGTCGGCCAGCACGCTGTTGTCCGGGCTCTTGACCGCCTTGACGAACAGAGGTCCGAAGGCCCCGCGGAGTACAGCGGCGAAGCCGCTGGTAAATCCGCTCCCTGCGCTGCGCCCGGCCTGTACTGAGCCTCCGAGGCGTCGGGTGATGAGCCGGCGAACGTCTTGTGGGAGGTCCTTCCAGTCTGGGCGTACCGCTGTGGCGTTGTACTGAAGGCGCGAGGTGATGATGTCGGGCATTCCGTCAGGATGGGGGAGCTGTGTTTCCCGGCGCCACGAAATTGTCACGCGGATCCGTGTACGTCCATTCGCTGACTGAGCCTCGTAGGCTGCGCGCCGGGTAGCGTCATTATCAGTGCGACTGCACCTCTTCCTTCCTGGCGCCGTTGATCGTCGGGTGGCCGCACCTGCTTCCGAACCTGCCTACTGGCACGATGACGATCTACGCAGAAATCTCGCTGTCGTCTCGAGGCCCTGGCTCGCTATCCTCCGTCACAACGCGATGACGGAGACGAGTAGCCCGGGATCACGCGAGCCGAGAGAGCTGCTGGCAGCTGGGAAGGCAGCCTCGCGCCCCGGGGTGAAGACCCTCCTGAGTGCGGGGAGGAACGGCCATGTTGTCCAATGCCCCGCCGGCTGGCCCCGTTACCGGCCACGAATGAGGCCGCCACTGTCGAGTGGTGGTGAAGGCGTGGTGGAACCGCGAGTCCCCTTCTCGCCCGCGCCCCCAAGGGATCACCATGACGCCCGGGAGGGCTGCGATGATCCATACGACCGATCGTGTACTGGTGTCTGACCTGCGCGAGCACTTGGGTCGAACCGTTTCCGTGTCGGGCTGGGCGCACACTCTGCGCCTGCTGAGTAAGGTCCAGTTCGTCGTCGTACGCGACCACACGGGCATGGTGCAGGTCACCCACCGGCGCGGCGGCGCAGGCGACGAAATCGAGGCCGCCCTGCAGCAGCTCACGCCGGAGTCCGCGGTGCGGATCACCGGCCGCGTCGTCGAGAACCCGATCGTGAAGCTCCACAGCCTGGAGATCATCCCGGAGCGGGTCGAGGTCCTGAACCGGGCCGCGACACCGCTGCCCATCGACGAGCACACGGGCCTGGAGCACCGCCTGGACTGGCGGTTCTTGGACGTACGCCGCCGTCCCGCCGCTCAGCTGATGTTCGCCGTGCAGACCACCCTTGAGCAGGGGATGCGCGAGTACGCCTATGCCCAGGGCGCCACGGAGATGCACACCCCCAAGCTCATGGGCACCGCCTCGGAGTCTGGCGCGGAGGTCTTCGAACTCGGCTACTTCGATCGCAGCGCCTATCTCGCCCAGTCGCCGCAGTTCTACAAGCAGATGGCGATCTCGGCCGGAATCGAGAAGGTCTTCGAGATCGGCCCCGTCTTCCGTGACGAGCCGTCGTTCACCTCCCGGCACGCCACCGAGTTCACCGGCGTCGACGTCGAGCTGGCCTGGATTGACGGCGTCGAGGACGTTATGGCGTTCGAGGAGCAGATGCTCGCCCACGCCATCGCCAAGGTCGCCGGTGCACACGGCGAGGCGGTCCGGGAGCAGTTCGGCGTGGAGATCACCGTCCCCACGACGCCCTTCCCCCGCATCACCATGGCCGAGGCGCACGACATCCTGCGCAAGGGCGGCTGGGACTCGGAAGGAATCAAGGAGGACCTGGACCCGGAGGGCGAGCGGAGCATCAGCGCCCACATCCAGCAGGCCACCGGCCACGAGTTCGTGTTCATCACCCACTACCCCGTGGGCATCCGGCCCTTCTACCACATGCGGCCGGCCGACGACCCGAGCGTGACCCTGAGCTTCGACCTGCTCTGGAAGGGGCTGGAGATCACCACCGGCGCCCAGCGCGAGCATCGCTACGACGTGCTGCTGAAGCAAGCCGCGGAGAAGGGCGTGAGTCCGGAGCCGATGCAGGACTACCTGAACGCGTTCCGGTACGGGTGCCCACCGCACGGCGGGCTGGGCATGGGCCTTGGCCGCGTACTCATGGTCTTGCTCGGACTGGAGTCGATCCGCGAGGCCACCTTCCTCTTCCGCGGACCGAACCGGCTCACCCCATAGCTGGCCTCTGTGCTTTGCCGGCCTACGTCGGGTTCCCCTTCCCGGGTCTCGTTCACTGAGAGCATGGACAGGTGAGTATTGAGGGAGTGGGGCGCTGGGTGCCGGCTCGTCCCGAAGATCTAGCTGTCATGTTCGCTGCGGCCGACTTCCCGTGGTGGATCGCTGGCGGGTACGCGATCGAACTCGCCGTCGGCCGTGAGCTACGCCCGCACGGCGATCTCGACGTCCTCGTCCTCCGACGGGACCAAGCTCGCGTGCGCGATCTCTTGACCGACTGGGACCTGTACGTGGCGGACCCACCTGGTATGGGGCGGCTGCGCCCGTGGCGTTCTGGGGAGACTCTTCAGCCGCCCCTCCACGACATCTGGTGCCGACGCACGCCTGAGGCACCCTGGTCCGTGCAGCTCATGCTGGACGAGGCGGAGGGCACCCATTGGGTCTCTCGGCGTGCCCCACGGATCCGGCTTCCGATCGAGCGGTTGGGACGAAGAAGCGGGACTGGTATCCCCTACCTGGCGCCCGAGGTGCAGCTCTACTACAAGGCGAAGGCGACACGGGAGAAGGATGAGACAGACTTCGAAGCGGTACTGCCGCTGCTCGGCGAACCTCAACGCATGTGGTTGGCGAACGCCATCGCAGTAACCGTGCCGGACCACCCATGGCGGCAGCGTCTTACGCCACCGGACGCACACAAATGAGACGTCAGCCGCCGAGCGCGGCCCGCGGGTGACACGAGAGTTGTACAACCTGAAGCCCTGGCACTCCATGAGTGAACACTTGGTCGACGAGGCAATGGCGACGCCACGCTAACCAACCGCAGGCAGATCAGGCCGATTTCAGTGTCCACGACCAGTTCCTTAGCTCGTCGGGAGGGCGGTCTGATTACCCGAAGCTGCCTCGTCCTCCGTCCGCAGCACGCACCGAGGTGTTACCGGCTCAGTGCGGCGTCGAGATATACCTGCACCGCGTCGAAGAGGTCGTATGGCACGTACGCGGGAATCTGGGCATGCCGGACCCATGCCACCTCAGCCAGTTCATCGTCGTCCGCCACGTAAGGAGCGCCGGACTCTACGACACAGGCCACGTAGGTCATCTTCCGGCCAGTCTTGGGGTGAACCCGTTCTCCGAGGACCTTGAGAGCGGTCACCTCCATGCCGACCTCTTCGCTCGTCTCTCGCACGGCTGCTTGTTCAGGGGTCTCCGTCCCCTCGATCTCGCCCGCCGGGAACTGCCAAGACAGTTGACCTTCCGCGACCCGGCGGCGAACCATGAGCACGGCGCCGTCCTGTACCACGATCGCGGCTGCGATGCCCGGTCGCTCTTGTGCCGTTTGCTCGGTCATACGTCTTCCTCCAGTGCTGCCAGCATCGGCGGGTAGATCGTGTCGACGGACATGAAGCGGCCCTGTAGGTTCTCAGATCCCGTGTCATTTTCTCAGTCGCGATGTCATGTGACTGGCCGAACTGACACGGGATTGAGAATCGCTGGCCACTGCCGTCACTCGTTTGAGGACTCCGTTGCCAGCGGGATACCGCACAGCGGGCAGCCGTTTGCGTGGTCGTCCTGACAGACGTAGCCGATGGCACCATCCACGCACCATTCGGCGGCCTCCTCGGACAGCAGGTCGGGCCCGGCAAGGAGCAGCCGACGAAATTCCGTGGTGTCCGCAATGTCGGCCGGCCGGTTGGTGAACCACTCGTCGAACCAAGGCTTGTCCCGGTGTATGCGCCAGTGCGCATTCTCCCGGTCTTCGACAGCCGTAAGGAACCGATCGACGATGCGCCCCCAACTCGGTGCTCCGAACCAGCCGTTGTCGAACGCGCACAAGGATTCGACCAGGGTTCGCAGACCGAACTCCTTCTCGCTAAGGCAGTACCTTCGCCCCCATGAGATCGCGACCTGTGCCATCTCCGCGAGTTCTACGCGCGGATCATCCTCGTGTGCCGGGTCGTCAGGGTTGTGGCAGGCCAGCCCGAGCTCGAGCACAGACTGCCCGGTCGGTAGAACCCGGGACGGGTTGACGATCGCGAGACCGAGACCGATCCAGTCGACATGCTCGAACGACAGCATCGAGCGCACGAGTCGGGTGGTTGCCGCGTTGATCCGCATCATTGTGCCGTCGTGCAGCGGACTCTTCCCGGCATGCCAGTTCTCGACGGGTGTGTTGCGCCACACGGCGAGCGTGATGCGGGTGGCAGCGAGCCACAGCAGGGCGTCGTCGTCGAGGTGCCCGAACCGCTTGGCGCACTCCTGGGCGCCGTAGGTGATCAACTCTTCCGGTTTCGGCCACCTGTGGCTGTCGGGCCCGTCAGGCCCTTCAGGCGCGTACTCGTAGTCATCGGCGTACTCGTCGAGGATCGCGCTCAACTCGGCTGCGCTGTAAGCCTCGCTGTACTCGGAGCTGTCCGGGTCCTCGACGGTGTACATGTCGTGGTCCCAGGAGACGTACACGTCGCCCCAGAGCACGACGTCATCGCACTCGCTGGCGTTGTCCGTCACAACCGGCCTGATGGTGATCGGGGCAGTACGCCCGTCGGTTCGCTCGCCGTCCTTCTCGGCAGCCCATGCAGTGATGACCCCGAGCGGCTTCGGAAGGAGAGGACCGACCTCGGTGATGCTGAACGGCTCGTCGTCGTCATCGGTGTCGAACCGGCTGTTGACGAACGCGACCGCCTCGGAGGGCGAGCTGACGATGGACTGGGTACCACTCTCGTTGTCAACCACTCGCCACAACGCGCTGTTCTTCACGATGCTCTCCGATCGCGGTGAGTGCACCCGGGGCGGGTGCGATGCGCCGGGTCGCTCGGCACTGACTCCAATTATGGGCTGATCAACCCGTCCGTAGTCCCGCAGGCGCTTGTCAGCGACGACGCTCGGGACGTTCGTGTGCAACGAAGGTGTGTGAGTGGGTGGAACGGATGGTTACCGATGCAGGTTCGTGACGCCCCGGGCCGCGTTGCAGCCTGCTGGACAGCCTGAGGAAATGACACCGATCTGAGACAGCCGCCTGCCGACACAACGTGAGACTCAAGGGAAATATCCAGGTCACAGGGTCGGCGCCTGACACTGAAATTGAGAACCTACAGGCCCGCCGCATTCTTCGCCGCCCAAGCCGCTCTTCAACCGCATCACTGTTCGTTGCGTCCCCTGCCAGGTACACGCAGTGGACACCCGTCGCCGGATGGATCCGCTCACCGAGACCGCGCCGTACAGCACAGTGCACGCCCGTCTAATCCAGCGTCTCGCGGGCAGCCGCGGTCCCTCCTGCCGCAGATCATCCCGCCGCAGCTGTTCCTCGCTCCGTAGAGGGGGGAAGTTGCCGCAACCGACCTCGTCCTCGGCGAATGCCGGGTCTTCGAACTTGAGCGGTGCATCTGGTCAAGCGCGCTGACTGTTCGTCACG